>CAVDJG010000191.1:0-4794 GCA_963609005.1 Acidaminococcaceae bacterium | reverse complement strand
GTACATTTTTCAATTCAAACCAATCAAGCATATGCTCGGGAAGAAGACATTCTGCAAGTAACTTATATTGTTCCATTTTTGATGCGTTTTTCTAATTACAAAACGTGCGATTGGGAGTTTTATTGTTTTTGATAGCCACACGCTTTTGCAGGTGACCCCTACATCTTAGTGTTTTTATCGGACACACTACAAAAAAAATCTCCGCAACTGGCAGAAGCCGCGTTGCGGAGATTTCATTTTATAGTTGCCGGACAAATGCCCGTACCACTTTCTTTATTTCACAACCACCTTGCTTGTGGTGTTGCCAACCTTTACAAGATAGAGGCCAGACTTCACTGCTATTGTTGCATTGCTTGCCACAGTGGCCTGGAAAGCTGTTGCACCGGCTGCAGTGTAAACCTTTACGGCAGCGCCGTTGGCTCCGATCACCTTGATGCATCCCTTACCGGCTGCTACACCAACAAGACCGTTGTCGGCTGTATTGATGCCCACGGTGCCCACCGAAGCGGTGTTGGAGAGGCCAGAGTCGCCTGTTGAGTAAGAAACAATCACATTGTAGGTGTGGTGTCCGTCGCCCACATTGGCATCGGTGTAAGATGTTGTCTTGGAGTCAAGCTTCTTAACGAGCTTGCCGTCGCGGTAAACGTTGTAGCCAATCACCTTCAAAGCGGCTGTGCGATAGGTGAAGTCGTCTACACCAAGCCATGAAGGCTCATAGCCGTAAGATGTGGCCGAACCTGTGCTTGTGTGAACCACTGCCACATATTTAGCTCCTTCGGGAACGTCGACGTCGAACTTGGTCCAGTTGCATGTTGCCTCAAGATTCTCTTTCAGTTTTACAAACGAGTTGACGTTGGTGTCGTCCTCAGAGTAGTACACGTCGAATGTCTCAGGACCACCGGTGGGGCTGCTCACACCTGCGTTAACTTCGTCGCTCGGAGAGAATGCGTAGAACGATACAGTCTGCTCTTCGCCCGAAAGCTCGGGAGTGATGAGCCAGTCGCTTGTGGCCGTGCCTGTGTCGATAGTTGCACTACTGCTTGCCATATACTGCTTGCCGCTGTGTGCGCCAAATATCGAAGCAAACTGTTCGAGAATGCTTCCCGACAGACCAGTTGTTGCATATGGATTGAACACTACATACGACATGGGGTCGCCCATACCATTGAACGAAATGCCGCCGAAGGTGTAAGTAGCAGCCTTGTCGCCGTCGTAGAGAGTCCATTCGCCAACCTTTGCCGAAGCAAACGGCTCGTAGTTGTCGAATGTTTCAGTAACCTCTGCATTCTCGGTGTTCTTCTCGCTCCATGTGAGCACGGCATCGTTGCCGCTCATCGAAGCGGCCAGGTCGTCAATAGCAGGCAGCGACGAGAATGTAACATCAACTACAGCCTCGTCAGAAACATTGTTGTCCTGAAGCTGATCGGCATCCCATTCCACCTCGCCGAAGGTTACGAAGCTCTTTTCGTTGAGGTTGGGAGTGTATGCAAACTCATAGTCTCTTGATTCGCCCGAAGCGAGAGCCTCGGTTTCCTCCTGTGTTTCCACGAGCTTATTGTTTACATAAGCCTTCACCTTGTAGTTGTTGGCTGCAGCAAGACCGAGGTTGCGCACCTTTACAACGATGCTTGCACTCTTGCCTGCCTGAGCTCTAACCGGAGCGTTGAGCGTTGCCTCAAGGTTGTTGTTAACGGCATCGAAAATGTACACTTTGTCGAAGTTTATTGTCGTTTCTTCGCTTTCAGCCTCGAAAGAGGGGCACAGATAACCATTTGTAATGCCTGCGGTAGAGAATTCGGTAAGGTCGAATGATGCCGTGCGCCATCCTTCGCTGCCTTCAAGCGTAGAATAGTCAACGCTGCCCACCAGCAACATTGTCTGTCCGTTGCGCTTTACATAAACGTTAATTTTGCCGTCGCTGCCCGGATAAGCATAGTATGCAAACGAGAGTGTCGGGTTGGCAGCGTTGCTCACGTCAACCTTCGGGCCGTCGATACGAGCCGTTGTAGCCGTATTTGAAGGTACAAAATAGAGAGAACCGTTGTCGCCGTCGGACGAAGAAGTAGAAAGTCCGAAACGTCCGGGATAGTTAACGGCAATTCCCCACGGGCCCTTGGTGAGCGAAGCGCCGCTGAACGATTCCTCGTAAGGCAAGCTGTAGGCGCCGCCCACTACGAATGTCTCCACACGTGTTGTATCACTTGATGCAAGCGTGCCGGAAGCATCTTTTGTCTGTGCACAAAGACAAAACTGCTTCATGCTTTGAGATCCTTCATAGCTGATGCCGCTCACGGTGAGAGAGTTCGTCGTAAGACCTGTTCCACCGGTAACTTCCTGTTCGTAGCCATAGTAGAAATTAAACACGTTGTAGTAAAGCTCCGACGTGTCAACATAACCGCCGTGTGCACCGTCTTTCTCGGTAATCGGATCCCATGTAAGCGTCACCGTTCCGTCGAGATTGTCATATCCCTTGAAGTTGGTGGGAGCTTTCGGAGTGTCTACACCTACATATACTGTGGTCTTGGCTTCCTCGCTGCGATACTCGTTGGCAGTGACAACCACCGAGTAAGGATGCTCGCCTGTGGTGACGGTTTCATCCTGCCACTCTATGGCCTCGCCCGGAGTGGGGCTGGTGTAAGTCTTTATAGCGTCGGAAGTGTTGTCGCGGTAGATCTGCACTTTGGTTATCGATGTAAGCGCAGAACCGTTCACATCCTTAGTAGGCACGGTGAATTTAACCTTCGAGCTGACTGCGCCTTTTGCGCCAACTTCAACAACGAGGTCGGCAACCTTGGCCGGACGCACGCCCTCGGCAGATGCCTCAGTCACCCTGACACCGCTCAGAACGAGGTAGCCACGCTCTTTGCTGGTGCAATGGAAACCTATGCGGTAGTTGCCAGAAGTGCTCGGTGTGAATGTGCCGTTGAGCACTGTGGGCTGCAAAGAGCCGGTCCATGAAAGCTGTGCATTGACTGTCGTTTCGGGAATTACCGTTGTATATTCCGACGGATCGTCGCCTGTTCCGTAGCCAGCCGAAATGAGCTGCAGACCGTTGCCTGCATAGAATGCGCTCGACGCAATCTTATATGTCTTGCCTGCAGTGAGTTGCAGCGGCGGCGACACTACCCAGTCGTCGGCAACCTGCTTCTGGCTGCTTCCGTCATACACCATGAAATTGCCGAGTCCGGCATCAGCACCCCATGTAATTCCGTCGTTGTTCTTGTCCTCTACTGTCCACACATTGTTCTGAAGGTCACTCTTCCAAGTGTTCCAAATCTCAGAGAACGGGATTTCGTAAGGAGTCGCAGTTGAGGCGGTCTGTGCGTTTGCCGGTGTCTGTAGCATGGCCGAAGCTGCCAACAACCCGGTGCAAAGCGCATAAAGTCTTTTTCCCATAATTTTAATTGATTTGTTTTTCGGTCTGTTTTCTGTTGTGTGCTTGCCGCAGGCGGGTTGTCTCGGCGTAGCGGCAAGCATCACAATCTTACCATTTAATTTATATAATACTCTCTAATTTTCTGTTGCGTGGCGGGCCGTCACTTGTTTATGAACTTGCGTCCGCCCTTCACCACGATGCCCTTGGCATTGTTGTCAACACGCTGTCCGGCGATGTTGAATGCGCGGTTGTCGGTTGTCTTCGTGTCGGCCTTTATGCCGTCGATGCCAGAATATATGTTCTCGCCTTGGAACACCACAACGGGCATCGTTGAATTTACGCCGCGCACACCGTGAATGTAATACTCGCACTTGCGTGTCTTCACGTCGGCAGGAAGCTCATCGCACACAAACCGTGCAATGGCAATGCCGTATTCGGCATAGGTCTGATAGTCAATCGAGACGCTCTTCACCCAGTCGGCGCCACCCACAAGCTCATAGTTGGCGTTGCCTTCGGCATCTTTCCAGTCGCTGTTTACCGAAATCACGGCACCGCCAAACTGGTTCTGCGTGTCGGCCACAGCCTGACAGGTTGTTCCAGAGTCGCTCACCTTCACAATGCCATAGTTTCCGTCGCCGTCGAGATAGGGGTTGCAATAGTCGTACATGGCCGAGAATGTTGTGCGCAATGCCACGTTGTCGTCGCCATAGAGGTTGATGTAGACAGTATTTCCGCTCTCGTCGGTCCATGTACCCATTGCCGACTCCATGTTCTCGAAGTAGTAGGGCACGCGGCTGAGGGTGACACCTGCGTTGACACCGTCCTGATTGAAGCCGTAAACAACAACCGAGAACGGTTCGTCGATAAGGAATCCCTTGGTCTTACCGTCAACTTTCTGCGTGAAAACAAAGTTGAACGAGTTGAAATACACGTCGCCGTCGCGCATGCTGCCTATGTCGCGCACACTGTCGGCCGTGCATGTAAGTTCTGCCAACACCTTGTTGCCCGGTATCTTATTGCCGTTTTCCAAGGTCATAATGTCGCGCACAACCATCTTCAGTTCCTTGCCCGTGGCAACCGGGGTATAGTCCTTTGAAAGTGCCTGCATGAATATATCTTCCACCCACAGCGGAGCCATCGGCTTCGGATAATTCTGATATACGCCCGTACATGTGTATGTCTTGCCGCCGTTTTCAAATGTTCCGGTGCCATAGAGGTAGTCAGACGACATTGCGCCCACTGCCACAACGCTCACATGGTCGTCGGTAAATCCCACGGGCTGCACGCGTCGTCCAGCCTGGTCTTCGCCGCTCATGATGCGCGTATAATAATAAGGTGAAGCCAAATCGTTGCCGTTGCCCCAGTATTCATTGTCCTCACAGAGTGTGAAAGAGTCGGTGGCGCACACAATTGTGGGG
>CAVDJG010000190.1:0-4819 GCA_963609005.1 Acidaminococcaceae bacterium | reverse complement strand
GATTATGTCAGCACGCTTGTGGGGTCGGAGTCGAAGCACTCCCTGTCAACGGGCAACACATATCCAGCCGTAGCCATGCCGTGGGGAATGAATTTCTGGACACCGCAAACAGGAAAAATGGGCGACGGATGGGCCTATGTCTACACGGCCGACAAGATACGCGGATTCAAGCAAACCCACCAGCCAAGTCCGTGGATAAACGACTATGGACAGTTTGCGATAATGCCCGTGACGGGCAAACCCGTGTTCGACGAAGACCAGCGCGCCTCGTGGTTCTCGCACAAAGCCGAAGTGACCACACCTTATTACTACCGCGCCTATCTCGCCGACTATGACGTAGTGACCGAAATAGCGCCTACATCGCGTGCGGCAATGCTGCGCGTCACCTTCCCCGAAACCGACAATGCCTACATTGTGGTGGATGCATTCGACGGGGGCAGCTATGTAAAGGTTCTGCCCGGAGAGAACATGATTGTGGGATGGACTACAAAGAACAGCGGCGGCGTGCCCGACAATTTCAAGAACTACTTTGTAATGAAGTTCGACAAACCGTTTGCCTATACAACTGCCGTGGTGAACGGCAGCCTGAAAACCAACCTCACCGAGGCGGCATGCAAGCATGCTGGTGCCATTGTGGGCTTCAAGACAAAGCGCGGCGAGCAGGTAAACGTGCGTGTGGCATCGTCGTTCATCAGTGAGCAGCAGGCCTTGCTCAACCTCAAGGAACTTGCCGACGACGATTTCGAGCAGGTGAAGGCCCGCGGACGCAAGACATGGAACGACGTGCTCGGCCGCATCGAGGTGAAGGACGGCGACACCGACCATCTGCGCACCTTCTATTCGTGCCTCTACCGTTCGGTGCTCTTCCCCCGCAGCTTCTATGAGGTTGATGCCGATGGACAGACTGTGCACTACTCTCCTTACAACGGAAAGGTGCTGCCGGGATATATGTTCACCGATACAGGCTTTTGGGACACGTTCCGTTGTCTGTTCCCGTTGCTCAACGTTGTATATCCCTCGATGAACGAGAAAATGCAGGCAGGACTTGTAAACGCCTACAACGAAAGCGGATTTCTGCCCGAGTGGGCAAGTCCGGGACACCGCGACTGCATGGTGGGCAACAACTCTGCATCGATTGTTGCCGACGCTTATCTGAACGGATTGCGCGGATATGACGTGGAAACATTGTGGAAAGCCGTGACACACGGGGCCAATGCCGTGCATCCCACGGTGTCGTCTACGGGCCGCAAAGGCTATGAATACTACAACAAACTGGGTTATGTGCCCTACGACGTGAAGATCAACGAGAACGTGGCACGCACCCTCGAATATGCCTACGACGACTGGTGCATCTACCAGTTGGGAAAGGCTCTTGGCAAGTCGAAGAAAGAACTGGAGCCGTTCCGCCGTCATGCGCTCAACTACCGCAACGTGTTTGACAAGGAAACCAAACTTATGCGCGGCCGCAACAAGGACGGCAAGTTCCAGACACCATTCTCGCCATTGAAGTGGGGCGACGCCTTTACCGAGGGAAATGCATGGCACTACACTTGGTCGGTGTTCCACGACCCGCAGGGACTCATCGACCTTATGGGCGGAAAAGAAGTGTTCAACCAGATGCTCGACTCTGTTTTCAATGTTCCGCCATTGTTCGACGACAGCTACTACGGCGGCGTAATACACGAGATACGCGAAATGCAGATAATGAACATGGGCAACTATGCCCACGGCAACCAGCCCATACAGCACATGATTTATCTCTATGGCTACTCGGGCGAGCCTTGGAAAGCACAATACTGGGTGCGCGAGGTGATGGACCGCATGTATAATGCCAACCCCGACGGATATTGCGGCGACGAGGACAACGGCCAGACATCGGCATGGTATGTGTTCTCGGCCATGGGATTCTATCCCGTATGCCCGGGGACGGGCGAGTATGTGCTCGGCACTCCGTATTTCGACAAGATGCTGCTGCACCTTGAAAACGGCAAGACGCTTGACATCACCGCACGCGGCAACAGCGATACTAACCGCTACATAGACGCAATGGAGGTGAACGGCACGCCGTGGACAAAGAACTATGTTACCTACACCGACCTTATGAAGGGCGGAAACATAACGTATGACATGACATCGCAGCCCAACCGCCAGCGCGGCACGGCCGCCAGCGACGTTCCTTATTCGTTCTCAAGAAACGGTTTGAAATAAGGCCTTTGGCACTTAGTCTGGCTGTCAGGCGGCCTTGTCTGACAACCGGTTTTTCGCAGTCTCCGCTTCACACGGCAAAAATTCCGTGTGGGGCGGAGACTTTTTTAGTTGCATGCCGCAGTTAGTTTGCAGGCCAACGGGCAAAATAGTTATTTTTAGGTATTGCGGCGGCATTGCCAAACTGCTACCTTTGCAACCGACAACAACGGGCTGGAGATACAATGGCGAGCAGTTGCCGCCATGTTTTGCGGCCCGTGGTCCGGCATAAGGGTGCGCCCTCAGCTCAGCACACAGAACGGCTTTCCTTCTTTACCGGCAGGTTTGGACTTCCGAATGTCGGCTTCATGCACGGTAAGGTGAAGACCAATAACGCCGTAACGGCACTGCCGCGCGACTTTCGCAAGGCGGTGGGCAGGGCTTAGTAAGTTGTTGCGGGCTGAGGCCCCCACACCGGTACGGACTCGCAGTTGTGACACATTGGGAGTGAAAATGCGCGTCTTGCTGGTTTCACTTGGCAATGGAGAAAAAGAAAACGGGAGAAAAGCGATAAGGCTTTTCTCCCGTTTTTCAGTTTATAAAAGGCGCATGCCCGAGGCATGCCGTTGTGTGTCATACCTTGTAGACATCCTTTTTCCTGTTCTTGCGGCGTTCGGCCACGATGCCTGCAACTATTGCCAGGGCGAGCAGCGAGTAGGCAATGTAGGCGGCAGTCTCGGTGTGTGTCACCGAAGAAGGCTTGAATGTGAGCACCACCGTATGCTTGCCGGGCTTGATGTTTATGGCGCGCAAGATGTAGTTGACGCGTCCCACAGGCACATCGGCGCCATCGACGGTGGCAGTCCATCCCGGATAGTAAATCTCGGAGAACACTACGATGCCGCCTTTTTCCGATTCTACGGAGTAGGACAGCTCGTTTGGTTCATACTTTTGCAGCTTCACTACCGATGTCCCGTTTTGTGTTACGGCGTTGCCGAGCACCTCGCTGAATTTGGAGTCGGCCACGGCTTCATGGCGAAGGTCTATTTCGCCAACGCCGTCGAGTTCCTTGTTGGCGTTGTCTACATATTTTATATGGTCGATAAACCATGCGTTGCCAAACGCATAAGGATTTTGCAGCGGTGCCGTCTGGTTGTTCTGCAACGGCAGTATCACCCATTTGGTGTTGAGCATGTTTAACACAGGATAGATACTGTCGCCTGCCACGCGTGTCATGTCGCCTTGCGCCTGTGCTATTGCCGACATCATTCCTTGCATTTCGGGAGCGATGTATTGCTCAATCATTTCCTGATAGCGGCGCAGTTTTGCCGGATGATAGCCTCCAATAGACTTGTGGTAGAACGAGGTCTCGTTCTCGTTGAAGGTGTTTGACGCGAGGTTGAGCACGCGGTAGTCGGGAGTCTTGTCCTGAAGTATCTGCTGGTCGGTGGCCGTCATCTGCTGCGGTGTCTCGCGCACACTGCGCTCAACAAACATGTCGTCGTTGAGATAGCGTTTGTTCACCTGCCACATGTCGATGAGGCAAAGCAATATTATGCAGCCCACGGCATAGATGGTGCCGATCTTGCGGTAGCGGTGCAGCAGCAGAAAGGCGGTGCCCAAGGTCACGACAACAACCGATCGCCAGCAGTCGGCGGTGAATATGGCTTCGCGCATGGAGCGCAGATTGGCGAGCAGCGGGCCGAGATATTCTCCGGGAATGTTTTTCATGGCCTGCATTTCGGCTGCCGATACATAGTCGCCGAAGCATAGCGACGGTGCGGCAATGAACAACATGGCCATGCCTGCGGTGGCGGCGAAGCTCACCCAAAGCCAAAACGCGTTGCTGACGGTGCGTGATGCAATAGGATGCGACTTCGCTCCGATGCGCAAGCATGTCTTCTGCGAGAAGAAATCGGGCGTTTCAACGATTTTCTTCAGGGCGAGCATGGCGAGCAACGGAATGGTGAACTCGGCTATGACGAGTATGGATGCCACTGTGCGGAACTTGGCGTACATGGGCACATAGTCGATGAAAAGATTGGTGAGCCACATGAAATTGTGTCCCCACGACAGCATAATGGAAAGCACTGTGGCCGCAAGGAGTGCCCATTTCATGGGGCCTTTCACTATGAACAGACCGAGAATGAAGAGCATGAGCACGAAAGCTCCTACGTAAACGGGGCCGCTTGTGCCGGGCTGGTCGCCCCAGTACTGGCCCAACTGCTGGTAGATTTGGTAGAACTGCGGGTCGGCTTTTTCCATAGCCTTCTCGTTGTTGGCGAGCGAAACCGATGCGCCGCCCTTGGCGTTGGGCACAAGCAGTGTCCATGTCTCGTCTATTCCATAGCTCCATTGTGTTATGTAGTCGCGGTCGAGTCCGCTCGATGTCTGGTTGGCCGAGTTCTTTTTCACAAGCTCACTCTTTCCGCGCATCGACTCCTGAGTGTATTTCCACGTGTGATAAAGGTTGCTGAGGTTGGCCGTGACACCTATTGCGGCGGCCACGAGGCACACTGCCGTGGCTTTGCCAAACCGTGCAAGTTGCCGTGATCGCACGGCTTCGACAAGGTAGGCTATGACCATGAAGAGGATGATGAACAGATAGTAGTATGTCATCTGCACATGGTTGGCC
>CAVDJG010000189.1:0-4849 GCA_963609005.1 Acidaminococcaceae bacterium | reverse complement strand
GAAAGAGCCTGTGCTACCAGCTGCCGTCGCTGCTGATGGACGGCACCGCCATTGTGGTGTCGCCGCTGATTGCCCTCATGAAAAACCAGGTGGACGTCATAAACGGGCTCAGCGAGGAGACGGGCGTGGCCCACTACCTCAACTCGTCGCTCAACAAGGCAGCCTTGCAGCAAGTCTACGACGACGTGCACAACGGGCGCACGAAGCTGCTCTACGTAGCCCCCGAATCGCTCAACAAGGAGGACAACCTCGCATTCTTCAAGTCGTTCAAGATTTCTTTCTATGCCGTTGACGAGGCGCACTGCATATCCGAGTGGGGACACGACTTCCGCCCGGAATACCGCAACATACGCCCCACGATAAACAAGATAGGCGACGCGCCCGTGATAGCGCTCACCGCCACCGCCACCGACAAGGTGAAAGGCGACATAAAGAAAAACCTCGGCATTGCAGATGCCCAGGAATTCTGCAGCTCGTTCAACCGTCCCAACCTCTACTACGAGGTGAGGCAGAAGTCGAAGGACATCGACCACCAGATAATCAAGTTCATAAAGCAGCACGCCGGCAAGAGCGGCATAATCTACTGCATATCCCGCAAGAAGGTGGAAGAGCTCGCCGCAGTGCTCAAGGCCAACGACATAAAGGCCGCACCCTACCATGCCGGGCTCGACTCGGCCACACGGTCGGCCACGCAAGACGACTTCCTCATGGAGCGCATCGACGTGATCGTGGCCACGATAGCCTTCGGCATGGGCATAGACAAGCCCGACGTGCGCTTCGTAATACACTACGACATTCCGAAAAGCCTTGAAGGCTACTACCAGGAAACCGGGCGCGCGGGGCGCGACGGGGGCGAAGGCGTGTGCATAGCGTTCTTCTGCAAGCCCGACTTGCAGAAACTTGAGAAGTTTATGGACAAGAAATCGGTGGCCGAACAGGAGATAGGCCGCCAACTGTTGCAGGAAACTGCCGCCTATGCGGAGTCGTCGATATGCCGCCGCAAACTGCTGCTGCACTATTTCGGCGAGGAATATGCGCCCGACAACTGCCACAACTGCGACAACTGCCTGCACCCGAAAGAACGCCACGAAGGGCGCGACGCGCTGCTTGTGGTGCTCAACGCCATACTCGCGATAAAGGAGGGCGTGAAGCAGGAATACCTCATCGACTTCGTGAAAGGGCGTGCCACCGACGACATTGTGTCGCACAAGCACGACCAGCTCGAAGAGTTCGGCACGGGCGAAGATATAAGTCCGAAACTGTGGAACCCCGTGATACGCCAAGGCATAATATCGGGCTACATACGCAAGGACATAGAGAGCTTCGGACTGTTGCATGTCACGGCGGCAGGCAAGCGTTTCGTGAAAAACCCGCAGTCGTTTATGGTTGTCGAGGATGCCGACTTCAACGAGGAACCGGCCGACGAAACAACCGACCACGACGGCGCAGTGCTCGTTCCCGAACTGTTTGAAATGCTCAAAGACCTGCGCCACAAGGTGGCAAAGAAGCTCAATTTGCCGGGCTATGTCATCTTCCAGGACATATCGCTCGAACAGATGGCAACGTTTCTGCCCACTACTATCGACGACCTTAGCAAGAGCATACAGGGCGTAGGAGCCGGAAAGGCAAAGAAATTCGGCAAGGAATTCTGCGAACTCATAAAGCGCTACTGCCACGACAACGAGATAGAAAAGCCCGAGGACATACTCGTGCGCACTGTGGCCAAGGACAAGATGACGAAGCCGAAGATAATAAAGAACATCGACCACCATGTGCCTATCGACGACATAGCCAACTCTCTGGGGCTCGACCTCGACGAACTGATCGACGACATAGAGTCGATTGTGTACAGCGGAACGAAGCTCAACATCGACTACATACTCGAAGACGTGCTCGACGACGACCAGATAATGGACATATACAACTATTTCCGCGAGAGCGAGACCGACCGTCTGAGCGTGGCAATGGAGGAACTCGGCGGCGACTATGAGGAATATGAAGTGCGGCTCGTGCGCATAAAATTCCTCTCCGAACTGGCAAACTGAAAACAACACGTAAGCCCGAAGACCACAATGCTGCAAGTCTTCGGGCTTTTTCAGGCCATTTCAACAGGCACACGCAGCATCACTTGCAACGCCATTACGGCACAGCCTTGCCACAAGCATTAGGTGGACACAATAAAGACAGGGCTTCACTCGCCGACATAATGTTTTTGTATGCACTGCGGTATATATATGCATAACGACGCATTAAAATATGCAAAAACCGCACTGTGAGGGTATTTTTATACAAATATATTTGTTTATTACTGTATAAATTAGTAAATTTGCAGCGAACAATAAATAAATATACATCGCATGAAGACGAAAAGCGACAGAATAGAGACGCTTAAGATGCTCATCTCGAGCAACGAGTTGGGCAGTCAGGAAGAAGTGCTTGTGGCATTGTCGAAAGAAGGCTACAACGTGACCCAGGCCACATTGAGCCGCGACATGAAGCAGCTTAAGGTGGCAAAAGCCGCGAGCATGAACGGCCGCTACGTTTATGTGCTGCCCAACGAAACGATGTACAAGCGCATCGCCAGTCCGCTTGCCGCCTCTGAAATGCGCCGCATACCCGGATACTGCAGCATAAACTTCTCCGGCAACATCGGAGTAATAGCCACACGCCCCGGCTACGCCAGTTCGATAGCCTACGACATCGACAACAGTCACATCGACGAGATACTCGGAACTATCGCCGGCGACGACACCATAATAATAGTAATAAAGGAAGGCGTGGCACGCGAGGCAGTGAAAGAAGCACTCAACCGCATTGTGCCCGGAATGAAATAAAACCCGGGCAAACCACCGACACACTTGGCACCGGCACAACAACCAGCCGATGCCGCCAACACCACGGGACGCAAGCACACATCAGTGCGCCCCGAGGAACGGTGCAACCCAAAATCAACCGTAAACAGCAACGAAAACCGGGATGCCCGGTAATGACAAGATGGAAGAAACGAGAAAGAACAACACCAGTGGCGACATAACCGTGATGGTGGCCGATGCCGAACACGAAAAATACGTCGACACGATACTCACCACGATAGAAGCCGCCGCAAAGGTGCGCGGCACGGGAATAGCCAAGCGCACACACGAGTATGTGTTCAGGAAAATGGTGGAAGCAAAAGCCGTGATTGCCCTCTGCGGCGACCGCTTCGCGGGCTTCAGCTACATCGAGACATGGGAGAACAAGAAATATGTCACCACCTCGGGCCTCATCGTTCACCCCGACTTCCGGGGCCGCGGCATAGCCAAACGCATAAAAGACCTCACCTTCACCCTTGCCCGCACGCGGTGGCCGCACGCCAAGATATTCTCGCTGACAAGCGGCGCGGCGGTGATGGCCATGAACACGCAGCTGGGCTACCACCCCGTGACCTTTGCCGACCTCACCGACGACGAGACCTTCTGGCGCGGCTGCGAGGGATGCGTCAACGTGGACATTCTGAAGCGCACCAACCGCAAATACTGCATCTGCACGGGCATGCTCTACGACCCCGAAGAACACCTTCCCGTGAAACTGCCCGACGATGTGCTCGAAAGAATAAGGAAATACGGGAATTGAACAAACATACAAAGAAGCCGATGCGCCACCGCACCGCAGGTTACAAACAACACACAAAGTGACGACATGAAGATAGTAGTAGCTTTTTCGGGAGGTCTCGACACCTCCTACACAGTGATGAAACTTGCCAAAGAAGGCAACGAGGTTTATGCGGCATGCGCCAACACAGGAGGGTTCAGTGCCGAACAGTTGAAGAAAAACGAGGAGAACGCCTACAAACTGGGCGCAAAGCAATATGTCACGCTCGACGTTACGCAGGAATACTACGACAAGTCGCTGCGCTACATGATATTCGGCAACGTGATGCGCAACAACTGCTACCCCATATCGGTGTCGTCGGAGCGTGTGTTCCAAGCCATAGCCATAGCGCGTTATGCCAAAGAAATAGGCGCCGACGCCATTGCCCACGGCAGCACCGGAGCCGGCAACGACCAGATAAGATTTGACATGACGTTTCTTGTCATGGCTCCGGGCGTGAAGATAATAACCCTCACACGCGACAAGGCACTGAGCCGCAAGGAAGAGGTTGACTACCTCAACGCCAACGGTTTCACCGCCGATTTCACCAAACTGAAATACTCCTACAACGTGGGCATATGGGGCACAAGCATCTGCGGAGGCGAGATTCTCGACTCCACTCAGGGTCTGCCCGAAGAAGCTTTCCTCAAACACGTCACCTGCGAAACTCCGTCGGAACTGCGCATAACATTTGAAAAAGGCGAGATAACAGCCGTGAACGGCGAGAAATTCGACGACAAGATTGCCGCCATACAGAAGATTGAGGAGATAGGCGCGGCCTATGCCATAGGGCGCGACTGCAACGTGGGCGACACTATAATAGGCATCAAGGGCCGCGTGGGCTTCGAGGCCGCCGCCCCGAAACTCATAATCGAAGCCCACCGCATGCTCGAGAAATACACGCTGAGCAAGTGGCAGCAGTACTGGAAAGACCAGGTGGCCAACTGGTATGGCATGTTTCTGCACGAAAGCCAGTATCTCGAGCCCGTAATGCCCGACATCGAGGCCATGCTGACATCGTCGCAACGCAACGTCAACGGCACCGCCATACTGCGTCTGCGCCCCTACGGTTTCGACACGGTGGGCGTTGACAGCAACGACGACCTGCTGAAATCGAAGCTCGGCGAATACGGCGAAATGCAGCATGGATGGACTTCCGACGAGGCAAAGGGATTTATAAAGGTGCTCTCCACGCCGCTCCGTGTCTACTACGGAATAC
>CAVDJG010000188.1:0-4897 GCA_963609005.1 Acidaminococcaceae bacterium | reverse complement strand
GCACTCGGCAGCGGTATCTACATCGTCAACGGCAAGAAATATGTGAAATAAATCAGCCACGGCTGCACAATAGCAATGCGCCCGGCACGGCCAGCAACGTCTGGTCTGCCGGGCGCATGTTCGTTTGCTGCCTTTTTAAGGCGCCCTGCCAGAGGTGACATTATTCCCTGGGTGCCACATGTGTTTACTTTCCATGCAGCCTTGAAAATCGCAGAAAAACAACTGCCGGTTTTGTTTTAACGTTACAATATTAAAGAAAAACGCTTTTTGTGACATTGTGTAAACAATGTGGTTTGTTTACGGATGATATGTAAATACGGAAAGATAAAAATCTTGGTTCTACTGCGGTTTTGTTGAACATTTGTTAAACGGAGCGTGCCCGGTGTGCCGTTTCCGTGCTCGGACACACCGTTTCCGCCTACAAGGCATGTTAGGAATAATAAGTGCAGATACCGACAAAGTGCAGATTGTGAAACTTATGCGCCGACGTTTCTTTCATTTCGTAATAAAAAACGGTCTGTATAAGGTTGTAGTGTTAAAAAATATTTAATTCTGTGCTTCTTTAATAATGTTGTTTGGCGTGGCGGCCAATTTACATTAATTTTGCAATTAGATAAAAATAGAATGACGAGATTTGCGCCGAGATGAAGCCCTACGGCGCGTGAGTTTTGCACATTTGGAGTTTTATATGCGAGGCAACACCCTGTCACACCTTTTATATAATAATGTTGCGCGTGCGCGAGCACTGCCGCGACCGTTTCCAGTGGAGTCTTACCTTATGCAATGACCCGCCGCGCAAATTCTTGCATTGAACCGTAATCGCAGAAAGGGATAATAATAACATTCACAATTTTATAATCAAATCAAGAGAGAGATTTTATGAAAGAAAGACTGACAATGATTCTTGCCTGCCTTTTCCTGAGCATAGGAATGGCATTGGCACAGACACGTGTCACGGGCTTTGTCACGTCCAGTGAGGACGGCGAGCCGGTGATCGGTGCTTCCGTCAAAGTCAAGGGAGCGGCCATTGGTGCCGTTACCGATGCTGACGGTATGTTCACGCTCGACGTGAAGCCCGGCACTGAACTTACTATTTCCTACCTCGGCATGACCCCGAAAACAGTGAAAGCTTCAAACAACATGCGCGTGGTGCTCAACCCCGACAACACACAGCTGCAGGAAGTGGTCGTTACCGGTTACGGTTCGGCCCGTAAGCTCGGAACAATCGCCGGTTCGGTGGAGAGCGTGGGCAGCGACAAACTCGCCAACCGCCCCGTTGCCAACATCGGCGACGCCTTGCAGGGACAGGTTTCGGGTGTACAGGTGTTCACTTCGTCGGGTGAGCCTTCGGCCACAACGTCAATGCGCGTGCGTGGTGTGAACTCAATCTATGCCTCGACAGAACCTTTGTACATACTCGACGGAAGCCAGATTTCGTCGAACACTTTCCTTTCGCTCAACCCCAACGACGTTGAGAGCATGACAGTGCTCAAGGACGCTTCGGCAACAGCCATCTACGGTTCGCGTGCTGCCAACGGCGTTATTATCATCACCACAAAGCGCGGTAAGCTCGGCGAGCAGCCCACAGTTACCGTGGGTGCAATGTACGGCGTTTCGCAGCTTGCCAACGACGGCACCACGATGATGAACGCCAACGAGTGGCTCGACTTCCAGGAAATACTCAATCCCGACAATAAGGAGAGCTCGGCTTTCCAGGCACAGAAGGCCTACTACCGCAAGTATGGACTTTCGACAAACTGGAAGAAGATCTTCTTCGGCGAGTCGAAACCCACCTACCAGGTTGACGCTTCGGTGCGCGGAGGTTCGCAGACAGTGAGCTACCTCGTGTCGTTCAACCACTACAACGCACAGGGTATCATGGACGACTCCAACATGCGCCGTGAAACACTGCGTGGCAACATCGACGTGAACGTGAACTCTTGGCTGAAACTCGGGTCGAACACCAACCTCGCATTCACCAAGACTGGAACAACAGCTTTCGGTTCAACCGGAAACTCGCTTTACAACAAGGCTTTCGCAGCCCGTATGTATCTGCCCACACAGTCATATTATAAGGTAAAGGGCCTCAATACCGACGACTATGCCAACTCTACCTATGAGGGACTTGGCGAGCGCCTTTACTATCTCGACCAGATGAATGTGTACAACCCCTACTGGCTTTCTGAGATTCAGCCCACAAGCAACGACCGTGTGCGCATCAACGAGAACGTGTTTGTGAACGTAAACCCCGTGAAGGGACTCAACCTCCGCTCGGCACTCGGTCTTGACATGAACGACTACCGCGGCCACTACAAGTGCTACAACACAATGGACATCGACCAGTATGTGTTCCCCACCGGTTCGGCAAGCGAGTCTTATTCACGCTTCGAGCGCTGGACCCTCACCAACACCGCAGAGTATAAGTGGACTATCGCCAAGAAGCACGACTTCACCTTCCTGCTCGGCCACGAGTACATGACATCGCATGGCGACACCTTCTCGTCTTCGGTTGAGGGCTTGGAGGACAACCGTCTGCTCTACCTCAACGCTGCTGCACAGAAATATGTGAGCGTTCCCAGCCAGTCGTTCAGCGAGGAGCGTCGTCTCTCGTTCTTCGGCATGCTCAACTATGGCTACGATGGCCGCTACTATGTTGACCTCTCGCTCCGCCGCGACGGTTCTTCACTGTTTGCAAAAGACCACATGTGGGGTACATTCGGCGCTGCCGCTTTCCTTTGGAATGTGACAGGTGAGAAGTTTATGCAGGGCACAAAGAAATGGTTGCAAGACCTGCAGTTCCGCGTGAGCTACGGTACAACCGGTAACGCCAACATCTCGGCCAACCAGGCTCTCGGCCTCGTTTCGTCGGCCGGCAGCTACAACAACGTGTCGGGTATAGCTCCCGTGAGCTTCAAGAACGACGACCTTTCTTGGGAAAGAGTGTCTACATTCAACGTGGGCATCTCGGCTAAGTTCCTCAAGCGCTTCGGCCTCGACGTTGAGTTCTACAACAAGAACACCAACGACATGCTCGTGCAGAAGCCCGTTTCTTGGACAACAGGTTTCTCTTCGAAATATGCCAACGTGGCTTCGATGCGCAACACCGGTGTTGACTTCACCATCAGCGCCGACATTATCAAGACCAAGGACTGGTATTGGAGCGTGAAACTCAACGGCAACTACAACCACAACGAAATCACAAAGCTCTTCACCGGCACCGACAGCTACGACGTGTCCGACCTCGTGCACCTCGAGAAGGGCCATGCCTACGGCGAACTCTACTTCGTGCGTTGGAGCCATGTTGACCCCCGCGACGGTATGAACGTATGGCTCGACAAGGACGGCAACGAAACAAAGGTGTATGACGAGAACAACCGCGTGCTCACAGGCAAGCAGGTGGTTGCACCCTGGTCGGGTGGTTTCTCAACCACAGCATCGTGGAAGGGCATTCAGCTCGACGTGCAGTTCACCGGCATGTTCGACCGCTACATGATGAACAACGAACGCTACTTCATCGAGAACCCGACATTCGGTTCTACCTACAACCAGTCTACCGTGATGACCACGATGTGGCAGAAGCCCGGCGACGTGACAAAGATTGCCTGCGCCGACTCTGAGCGCCACTTCGACACAAGCCTCGTTGAAAACGCAAGCTATGTGCGCCTTAAGTTCATGCAGCTCTCATACACACTGCCCCAGAACTGGTTGCAGCCCACACACTTCCTCAAAGGTGTGAAGGTTTACTTCGTTACACGTAACCTCTTCACCATCACCGGTTACTCCGGCTACGACCCCGAGGTTGACGGATTCTCGACAATCGGCGACTATCCCAACACCCGCCAGTTCTCGTTCGGAGCACAGTTAACATTCTAATCACACATTCAGCGAATATAAGATATGAAGAAAATATATTTAATGCTTGCATTGGCTGCCGGGATTCTCACATCGTGTGAACTGGAGACCCCCACAAAAGGCTACCTGCCCGACACCGAAGCACTTCAAGTCCCGTCAAACTTCAAGGCTGCGCGCGTGTCACTCTATGCCTCGCTCAAAGGCTGCGTGCTCGGCGATGCATTCTGCAGCTCGCCCGAGTTGCAGGCCGACTGCTTCAACGCCGTGTCGGGATTCAGCAACACTCTGAGCGACATGTACCGTTGGGAGTTCACCACACAAAGCAGCTCGTTCTCGTCGGTTTACGGCAGTTGCCAGGGACTGATTGCTCTTTCCAACTGGATTATCGACGGATATAACAACGCCGACACCAGCAATGAGCAGATTTTCGACCCGAAGCCCACGACTAACAATACGCTCGACACCGACAAGGGTTTGCTCGTTGCCCGCAAGGCAAAGGGAGAGGCTTTCTTCACACGTGCCTATGCTCTGTTCAACCTCGTGAAGTTCTTCTCGCCTGCCTATGAAGAGAGCAATGCCGACGAGGCCAACCTCGGTGCGTCTTACATGCTCACCTACAACCCGTCGATACCCGAGAGCCAGTATCCTGCACGCAAGACCCTCAAGGAAACCTACAAGCAGATATACAACGACCTCGACAGTGCCGACCTTTACATCAACCAGGCCGGACAGGCACGTTGCCAGTTTATCTCGGTTGACGCGATCTCTGCACTCCGTGCACGCGTTGCACTTGCTTGCCATGACTGGGAAACCGCGTGGGAGTCGGCAGTTACAATCATCGACGGAGGCAACTATGCACTTGCAGCCAGCGACCAGGAACTGCAGTATCTGTTCCACTATGACGGCGTGAACATCAATGCCGGTACAATAGGTTCTACCGAGGCTATCTTCCAGCTCTCCACTTCGTCGGCAAGCGATCTGCCCGGTGGATCGGGCGGCGCACGTTATCTGCCTTACCAGGAAGGTTCTGTGCCCGACTACATCC
>CAVDJG010000187.1:0-4944 GCA_963609005.1 Acidaminococcaceae bacterium | reverse complement strand
GCGCAGCGTGTCGTCGAATGTCTTGGGATAGCGCAGTGTGGCCCCGTTGTTGAGCCACACTTTCGTGCCGTCGGGCAGAGCTATTTGCCGTGGCGTGTCGGCTGTGGCCCGTGCATACATATATTCAATGTGCTTTTCGGGCTGAACCACGCCGCGAAGCGTGTATATGCCTACGCATATAATGACCACTGCTGCTGCGGCCGCCCACCGCCGCCATGTGTTCAGCCTTGCCCTGCGGGCCTTTTCTTGCCGTTCGCGTGCATCGATGCGCATGTGCAGCCTGTGCAGCGCGCCTTCGGTCTCGCGGCGGGGCATCGCTGCTGCCTGTGCGTCACGGTAGATCCGTTCCATCCCGAACAGTTCTGCCGCATTCTCTTTGTCGGCCTTTGCCCATTTTTCTATTTGCGCCAACTCCTCGTCGGTGCATTCTCCGGTTATGAAGCGGGCTATGGTGTTGTCGTCAATTCCTGTCATTTGTAGTGCTGTGTGGACATTATAACTCTACTACAAAACAATTTCCGAGCCTTGAACACTTAGAGAAATGGTGGAAAAAATGCTACCAAAAATGTTAATTTACCTAAATTTTCGCGCAGACAACGTAGCGCATGATACATGTGGGCTTCGACAGTGCGCACCGAAATGCCGAAATCTTTGGCTATCTCATCGTTTTTCATGCCTTCGATATAGCTCATGCGGAACACCTGTGCGCATTTTGCCGGCAAGGCATCGATGGCCGCTTCAAGAGCCTTGCGCATGTCTTCGTTTTCGAGAATGTCGTGCGGATTGCCCGTATTGCTTGCCAGTGTTTCCATGCGCCGGGTGTTTATCTCGTCGAGCAGGGCGGTGCGTGCGGCACTTGCACCGCGCCGTTTCAGAAAGTTGAGTGCTCTTGTGTAGACGGCACGGTAGAGAAACCCCTCGATGTGTTCGCCTATCTCAATGTTGTCCATGCGCTGCCACAGTTCGAAAAACACCTCTTCAACAACGTCTTCAGCATCGTTGTCGTCGCCCACGATGCCGCGTGCGTAGAAAAAGAGCTTTGGATAGGTGTTCTTGAAAAGCCGGTCGAATGTTTTGTTGTAGTCGGTCATCAACTTTGGCAGAATAGGTGTTTTGGTATGTTTATCTTAGTACAAAGGTATAAATAAAATCCAAACGGCATGCCGTCTTTGCCCGATATTTTGCCAAACCGGCGCTACTTCGTGGCGTGGTGCAACTGCCGTGCGTGTGTGCTGCGGCTGCTGCACGCGCGTGTGGCGGTTGCCTGTGCATGCCGATTATGCGTTGTTGCATGCCCGATGTTGGCGTTTTCGTTTTTTATGTTTACTTTTGTAGCTGAAATAAAATAATGACAACCGAAAGCAATGGCAACCGAACAATTTCAGAAAGGCAAATTCTATACATTGCCCTTGAGCGACATCAGAAATGAGGGCAACAACTCGTTTTTCATAGTCAAGGCCAACGGCCGCGAGTATGCGATAAAGATGTTTGATTTTCAACGTGACGACAGTTCGCTGCGTGCCATGCAGTCACTGCCCTGTATGGTGAAGGATGTGCATGGCGACAGTATAGTTTTCGTGCAGAACTTCGCGCAGATGTTCGGCGACCGGTATGCCGACGGCGAGCTGTATCCGTTTGTCGTGATGCGCACGGCCTACAATCCCGACACAAGACACCGGTATTATGACATACGCGACCAGTATGGTGTGCCTTTCCGCTTGAAGTGCAGCCGCAGCACCATTCTCGTGCCCAACCAGAAAATAAAGTGCTCGGTGTCGCGGCCCGCGCCCAACAAGATGGTGCTCGAACTCGAAGACACCGTCTGTCCAACTGAAACCCGTTGCATAAGTCCGGCCGACCTGTTGGCCGCAATAGGCGTGGAGCCGTCGATCCGTCGCTACGTTCTCGGCAGTTTCGCGCGCAATGCCGGTTTCGATGAGGCCCGGCGGTGTTGCGACGACGGCGATGCCCAGTGGGTGGTGAAGGCCGTAATGGCCGTGAGCGGCGTGGAGAAGTGGCCGGCAATGACCAGCCGCAGCAAGCGGCGGCTGCTCGACTGTTACCGCCGCGTGTGCATGTATTTGCTTGAAGACACCGACTATCTGCTGCAGTTCGGCGAGTCGGAACGCGGCAACTATCAGGAATGGATTGCCGACCGCGTGTCGATGGCCGACGTCTACATGCAGTGCATCGAACTGGCCGAAAACGGCAAGATAGGCGAGGAGGTGGATGCCATATTGGGCAAGATAAAGAATTCGGGCTACATCTATCACCCTCATCGGCGCATGCAGCTGCTCATAGCCATCTTCTCGATGCAGCCGCAATTGCTTGACGAGAAGATTGACGACATACTGAACATCGTGGGCGATTGCGCCAAGAACTGGAAACAGGCATCGTTCACCGATGCTTTCTCCAATTTCATGCGCTTCTATGTGGAGTCAAACCGCGAGAAAGCCAACAACCTTGCCGTGGTTGACGGCATGCAGGGACGCGTGCTGCTCAACCGCATGGTGCGATCCATATGTTACCTGTTGCTCATGACAGGCGGCAACGACGCCAACGGACAGCTCTACAAGTCGATGCTCCTGCACTACCTGTCGTTTGTGCGCCAGGGCAAGGCACTCGGCCAGGGCGACATGAACAAAGACATTGCCGAGAAACTCGTGGAGCGGGCGTTCAACACGCTGCTGCTTCCCGAAGACGGCACGCTCGACATTTACTGGGGGCAGGATTTCGGCAACTACGACATGTTTGCCTATCTCATGGCGAAAAAATCAAGTAAAAGTGCCACATTTCTCACGCGATCCTACGAGGCTTGCAATGTGCGCTTCACGGTAAGCCCCGAAGGCATAACCCTGTCGCGGTCGCATTCGGGCACGAAGGAGCGCAATGTGCTGCCGGCCGGACTGATGGACTGGCACAATGTGCAGATATTTCTCGACTCGGCAGGCAAATACAGCATAAACAAGCAAACAAAGGGCATAAGCCAGTGGAAGGCTTATTGGAACGATGTGGAGCAAGCCCTGTTTGAGCCGCCTGTCGTGAAAGCAAGCCCGCAACGCGTGAAACTCGTGCCCGAGGTGGGCACGGTGACTTATGTGCGTGTGTTGGCGAAAGACGAAGAATATCCGTGCCGCTATTATTGCAGGATTGAAGATGGCGAATATGAAGGCGAGGGATGGCTTGACACCTATCTGAAAGGAGGCTCTACCGGAATGTTTCATTACGACCCGAAGTTCGACATCGACTCTTTCTGCGACGAAGACGGACGGCCTATTATTATAAAGGTACGCGTGAACAGTGTCGTAGACCAGGATCGGCAGACCTACATGTTCGACTGTATGTCGTTTGTTGATGAGTTTATAAAAGGCGACGTGAAATATGGCGAAGAAACCGATTGCCTGTTGCTTCACTTCGACCGCAACAACAATGTATATCTGGGTGTCACGTCGTATGGCTACGGCATATTCCTGCCGGCCGACACCGACGGCATGCACCATAATGTAGGCACAGCCGTGCGTGTGCGCGAAACCGACTGCTCGCGCCCGTGTGCCATACAGGGCGAAATAATAGGCAAGGCCGAAGGCTATGTAGACATAAAGGCAGCAGCCGAGGATGTGCTGACGGGCTACTGGCAATCGACGGGCAGCAAAGTGTATGAGGAAAGCGAGGAGGAACTTGAAGAGGAGGCCATGGCCACGTCGGAAGAGCAGTTTCCGCAGAGCTACATGGCCGAAATCGTGAGCTTGCTCGACCACAAGGCCGTGCTCTCCACCGACAATGTCTCGGCGTATGCTTTCCTTGCAGTGGCACATATCGTGGCACGCATGACTGGCGACGAGGCCATGGCAGAATATCTCGCGCAGCGCGAGGAGTTTCTTTGCGTGCTCGACGACTTTGCAACCAACGGCAGCGTGGACGACGGCAGGCTTGAACGCCTTGGCGGCAAAAACGGCGACATGCTCGAACGCTATCCCTACCTGCGGCAGAGGCTCACCGAAATGCGCATAGTGAACTGCCTCGGACGGCCGGAGAAGAACCCGTTCCTGTGGAGCCTGTGCAATGAGTATGACCGCGACCATATACTTTCAAAACTGGCACGCCTGATGTTGAGCTACAACATGGCCGAAGACTTTGTCCTGTACGATTTCCAAAAGGCTGTCTTGGCAAAGATAAAAGGTCTGCTCAATGTCAACGTTGAGCTGCCAACAGTGTATTCCTTCGGCGAGGAAAGTCAGCTGAAGGAGTTCAAGAGTTCGATAGTGTTCCCCCCGAACAACGGTATGCGTGCCGACAAAATACAGCAAACATTCAATGTTATGAAGGTGTTGTGCGGAATGGTTAACTCCTATGGCGGCACGCTTTACCTCGGCGTGCTCGACATCGGCACGGCAAAGGGACTTGCCGACGACCTCGCTTATTTTGAAGACAGCACCGACAAGTTTGACAATTATGTGCGCAGCAACATCCGCGTGGCGCTCGGCGACCAGGTGAACGCGTCGGTGACGATAACCCACCCGGAGGCCGGAAATCACTATGTGTATGCCATAAAGGTCGTGCCGAGCAAGCAACCTGTTGTGTTGAAACTCGACAACCACTACTACCTGCGCGAGGGCACGTCAACCTTCCCCGTGGAACTGCGCGAGCTGCAGACCATAATGAACGAGCGTGACTTCTCGGCCTACAATATTGCTGCCCCCGATTCAGGCAGCAGTGCGGCAGAAACGGGCGAACCTGTCGCGGCGGCACCGGCAGTTGTTCCTGTGCAGGCAGCATCCGACGGCACTGCCACGGCAAGCATCGCCACAAGCCGCACGCGCAGCAATGTAACCGAGGCGTGGGACGACGACTATCTCGTTGACACCTGTTGCTTCGTGCGTTTCGTTGACGACGGCGGATGGTGTGTGCTCGACGAGGTGGACTATGAGGACGGACTGCTGACGC
>CAVDJG010000186.1:0-4968 GCA_963609005.1 Acidaminococcaceae bacterium | reverse complement strand
CCTCACCCTGGGCTATGACTGTTGCGCCCTTGCAGGGCTTTGTGCTCAACAATTCACACAAACGCGCATTCATGCAGTTTAGTTTTAAACACCCGCCCCGTCACATTTCGCGGTCAAGGCGTCCGCGCCACAGATATTTCCTTGTTTCGTGCACAATCACACCGTTAAGAAACAGCAATGAGAGGAGGTTTGGTATGGCCATGAGCGCATTCATGCAGTCGGCCACGTTCCACACCACCGTGAGGTTGGCCACACTGCCTGCAAAAACCGCGGCAATATAAGCAATGCGGTAATAGCGTGTCCACCTGCGTCCCTTCAAATATTCCACGGCACGCTCGCCATAGTAGCACCAACCGAGAATAGTGCTGAACGCGAATGTGAGCAATCCGAAACTAAGTATTGCAGGCCCCACACACGGAATCTTGCCGAAAGCCACCTTGGTGAGCTCGGCACCGTTGGTGTAGTCGATGTCGGGATAGGCCAGAATGCTGCTCACGATGACAAGGCCCGTCAGGGCACAAATGACTACGGTGTCCCAAAAAGTGCCTGTTGACGACACCAATGCCTGCCGCACCGGATTGCGGGTGCGTGCCGCTGCCGCAACGATGGGAGCAGAGCCCAGCCCCGACTCGTTGGAAAACAGTCCGCGGGCTATGCCGTAGCGTGCCGCCATTATCACCGTTCCGCCCACGCATCCGCCTCCGGCAGCCTGCGGCGAGAACGCCGACTCGACAATGACACGCAATGCCGGCAGCAGGAAACTGCTGTTGCAGACAAGTATGTAGATGCAGCCCACGACATAAAGCAGAGCCATGAACGGCACGAGCATGCCGCACACACGCGAAATGCTCTTCACGCCGCCCAACACCACTGCCGCAGTGAGCAACATTATGACAACGCCCGAAACCGGCGCGGGAATGCCGTAGGTGCTGTGGGCTATTGTCGAAATGGCGTTGGCCTGCACGGTGTTGCCTATGCCAAACGACGCCAAGGCCGTGAAAACGGCAAACATCACGGCGAGCTTGCGCCACCCAAGACCATATTCGAGGGCATACATCGGACCGCCCTGCATCTTGCCGTCCTCGCCGGGCACACGATATTTTATGGCCAACAATCCCTCGGCATATTTAGTGGAGATGCCAAACACGCCTGTAAGCCAGCACCAGAACACCGCACCCGGGCCACCCAATGCCACGGCCGTGGCCACACCCACGATGTTGCCTGTGCCTATGGTGGCGGCAAGGGCAGTGGCCAACGCGCCAAACTGCGACACGTCGCCCGACGAACCTTTTTCTCGCGTCACCGACAACTTTATGGCTGTAAACAACTTGCGCTGCGGAAACCGCAGTCTGAA
The DNA here is from genome assembly GCA_963609005.1 of Acidaminococcaceae bacterium. Taxonomy (GTDB): domain Bacteria; phylum Bacteroidota; class Bacteroidia; order Bacteroidales; family Bacteroidaceae; genus Prevotella. Next base: position 3,614 of record CAVDJG010000186.1, on the reverse strand, counting down.
CGTGAGAAACAAATGTGTGCCCAAGAGCAATATTATCATGGGCCACCCCCACAGCCATCCACTGACGGCTGCGAAAAAAGAATTTATGTTATCCATACCTACTGAAGTTTTGTCTTACTCTCAAAAACCACCGACACGTTTTCAACGCCGAGCGACCTGAAAAGATTGCGCAGTTGCACCTCGGCATTGCGCCGCGCCGACCCTACATTGCTCGCGGCCATGGCCCTACTGCGCATCGCTGCCATGGCCCGCCCATACATGGCCTCGCGGTCGGCATTGCTCCATTTGCCTTTCTCTATAAACGAGCGCGTGCGCGCCTCGTCGATGAAATTGCTGTCGAGCAGCTCCACCTGAGGCACGCGTGCCACCAGAGTGTCGCCTTGCATGGTTATCCACCCGTTGTCCACCTTGTGCATGTCGATGCCAAGCCGTGCCACACCATAGTAAATGCGCACCAACTCGTCGTCGCCAAAGAAGCCGTGCCTCACGGTGTCTACAATCTCCTCATCGCTCACCGACAGAAATTCCCACTCGCCGATGTCCTCTATTGCCTTTATCTGCACCGGCGTGATGCCTATGCCATTGTCGGTTTCCACCGCAACGGTGTTCACCGTCTTGCCCTTGCATCCAAACACATAAAAGAGCACTGCGGCGGCAACCACTGCAACCACGGCAGCGGTTTTCAGTGTCGTTGCAACCATCATGCACCGCCAGGGCGTGTTTCTGTTATCCATAATACGCATGACTATTTGCCGTTATTGTTCAACGTGCGCAACACATCGCCGTTGGTCAATGTCTTGCGGAATGTCACCACTATATTCTCGGGCCTGTAACCCATGCTCGCTATTATTGGCACGAGCACGTTGGCCACGCCTTCACGACTGCGCGACAGCAGGTCGAGCTGTGCCACGGCAGCCTGCACCGAGTCGCGCCCCATGCGCTCGTAGGCCGACAGTTCGGCATCGCTGAACCTCTTGCGCGTAAGCGGAACATACTCCTTTATGTCTTTGTGGTTGACGCGCGTAGCGGTAATCTCCAGCACTGGGTCGGGCAAAAGAATCTCTATACGGTCGCCGTTTTTCACCACATTTTTCTTCGAAAAGCCCGAAAAATCGACGTAGGCCTTCACCGTCACGTCGAGCGGAATGGCCAGCTTTCGCTGCCCCAGCGGCAGCGCGATGTCGTAATTCTGCTTCAAGAGTGTGCCCTTGAGTCTCACCCGGTCTTCATGGGTTATTATCTTGTGTATCCTGCATTCGGTGGCATACAGTTTAGAGCACCGCTGTATTTGCAGCACCATGGCAGGAATGGTGTCAACGGCCAGCGTGCCGGCATCGGTCTGCTTCTCCTTGCACGAAAAACAGAAGATGCAAAAAGCGGCAAGCACAAGCCCCGTAATTTTCCTCATCGCCTTACTTTATGTTTTACATCAACATTCAAATCACGACATTATGCGCATTAAAAGCGCACAATACGGCATTTCAATTTTGCAAAGTTAATCAATTAACGGCAATTTGCATAAACCAACTGTCAACAATTTTGCCTGCCAAAGGTTTTTCAGCATTAAATTTGCGCCATGAAAACACCAATCTCCCGCCAATAGTGCAAGCCATCATTCCAACTGAGGGTTTTGCTGAGTGATTTTTTAAAACCTGCCTTAAGCCAAACAATCCGGTGTTTGCAATATTTTTATTAACTTTGCGTGCATGAACAAAACACGCCTTTTTACAGCAATTACAACAATCGCCTTAGCAACGGCGACATTCTGCGTTTCGTGCGGCCACAAGCCCGAAACCGAAAACATCATAGCCAGAAAGCCACAAAAAACCGTGAAGAAAGAGGTGATGAAGGTGGGCGACTACTCGCAAAACCGCGAGGTGCAGTGGCTCGGCAACACCTATCAGGTGATCGTGGAGCGCAAGGCCGACACATCGCTCGCCATAGTAAAGGACGAGAACGGCAACCGATACTACGACAACACCATAACGGTTGACATAAAGAGAAACGACGGCACCAGCTTTTTCCACCGCACATTCACCAAGGCCGACTTCGCCGACTGCACTGAAGACAGCGAAGCCGGAGGCGCATTGCTGGGCATAGTGTTCGACAAAGCCGAAGGCAAAACGCTGCGTTTTGCGGCAAGTGTGGGTTCGCCCGACAAGATGAGCGACGAATATGTGCCCCTTGTGGTGAGCATAAGCAACATGGGACAAGTAACGATAAAGAAAGACACGCAGCTCGACACGGGCAGCGACCAGCAGCCCGACGGTGCTGCCGACAGCGAAGACGAAATCTGACACGACGCGGCAAACGGCGCGCACGCACACCAACAAAGCCCATACAAACGCATGATAACAACCGACAGCATAGAATCGGCCTACTGCTTTCTGCACCAGAAATGGAGGGTTTACGATCACTCCACCAGTCCCACGCAACGCGACGACATAGAATATGCCATAGCATCTTATGCCGACAGCATGAACCCGACGCTTTATTCGACACTCGCGCAAGGCCGAAAAGGATTTCTTTTTGAGCATACTCACTTTGCCGACGACATGCAGTCGGCACTCAAACAACTCGAAACTCTGCTGCCAGAAAGGTGAGCCAGCGACGTAGCGCGGCCGCTGCACGCACGCGCCGCACATGATGCACGCACATGCAGCTTACGCCGCACGACCGCACGGCCAATGCGGCAGGCCACCAACTGCATTCAGCCCGACTGCAACAACAGCCCGACTGATTAACCGAAACGCAACAAAACCATGACTACAACCACACACACACACAACGACCAACGGGCACTAACCGTGTATAAGGCGAGTGCAGGAAGCGGAAAGACATTCACCCTGTCGGTTGAATACATCAAGATGCTCATAGCCAACCCGTTGTGCTACCGCAACATTCTTGCCGTGACATTCACCAACAAGGCCACCGAAGAGATGAAAAGCCGCATACTCGGCCAGCTCTACGGAATATGGAAACAGTTGCCCGACTCGGAAAGCTACATGCAAAAACTGTCGGCCGACACGGGAATGGACAGGCAAACACTCGCCGCACGCGCCGGACTTGCACTGAAAAGCATAGTGCACAACTACAGCTATTTCAGGATTGAAACCATCGACTCATTCTTCCAAAGCATTCTGCGAAACCTTGCACGCGAGCTCGACCTCACGGCCAACCTGCGCATAGAGCTTAACGACAAACAGATAGAACAACTTGCCGTTGACGAAATGCTTGAAAGCCTCGGCGAGAACGACGAGTTGCTGCGTTGGGTCATGGACTATATAATGGAGAACATCGACGACGAGAAAAACTGGAATGTAATAGGACAGATAAAGGGTTTCGGCGAAAACATCTTCCGCGAATACTACAAAACACACAGCCGCCAACTCAACGCCATATTGCTGCAACCGGGATTTTTCAAGCAGTTCACCTCAAAACTCTACCAAATAAAAGCGCAGGCCAAGAGCCAACTCGAAGGTGCGGCAAACGCATTCTTCGACTGTCTTGAACACAACGGAATATTAACCGACGACCTGAAATACAAGGACAAAGGCATAAGCGGATATTTCGCCAAGTTGCGCAACGAGACTTTCGACAACAGCATTGTTACC
>CAVDJG010000185.1:0-5006 GCA_963609005.1 Acidaminococcaceae bacterium | reverse complement strand
CCGCTGCCCTGTGTGGCTGCGGTGTGCCCCCGTGCGTTGTCATTTTTTGTTTTTGTCTTTCTTTGTCTTGTCGTCAGACTTTTCCTTCTTCGACTTCTTTGCGTCGGTCTTTTCGGAGTCAACGGCCTCGGCCTTGTCTTTCGTGGCCGGTTCTTTATTGCTCTCACCCTTGTCGGCGGCCGGTGTGGCAGGCATTTCAAACACGAGAGTGTCGCTCTCGCTTTCGATGTGCAACTGCTTGCGGAACTTGGCGGCAGTGCCTTCGGGCACGGTGATTGAAAGCAATGCATCGTCGTCGGAGAATGCCGTGCGGCTCAGGTGCTTCACTGTGTTGAGGAAAGTCACCTTCTTTAGGTTTCCGCATCCGCCGAAGGCATAGGCGTCGATTGTCGTCACCGACGAAGGAATCACTATTTCCTCGAGCGCGTCGCAGTCGGAGAAAGCGTCGCGGCCTATGCGGTCGAGTCCCTCGGGCAACTGCACCTTCTTGAGCTTTGATCGGCGGCAGAAAGCCAGACTGCCTATGGTGTGCACCGTCTTGGGCACTATAACCATGGCCGCATCGGTGAGGCATGCCACAAGACGTGTGCGGCTGGCATCGTAAAGCACCTTTGAATCGATTACGAACGAAGCAGAACTATTGGCTACAACCTCGCTGCCGAGACCCACGAAGGGATTCTTGCCCAACTCGCTTACCGACTGCGGAATGTTGACTTTTTCGAGAGATATGCAGCGAGCGAAAGCCTCATCGCCTATCTTTACAATGCCTTCGGGCAGTGAAACCGAACGCAGGAAAGAGCATCCCCAGAAGGCGTTGGGGTCGATTTCCTGTGTCCCTTCCTTCACGGTGTAGTCTCCTTCAAGCGTCTTGGCCGACATGAGCAGACGTTTCCCTCCCTTTGAATAGTAAACGCCTCGCCCGTCGTCTTTGGCACCGTTGATTTTCTTCAATGCCAGATTGAGCACTTGACTTTCAAACTTGTCATTCTTTTCCAGATGTTTCTTGATAACGCCCAGAATGACTTTCTTGCTTTCTTTCATAATCCTTTACAATCTATTTCGCCGACAAAATTAACCTATATAGCCGAGAAAGGCGTGTCACGCAAATTACGTTTGTATTACATTTGCGTTACATGCCGTGCGGCAAGCAAAGGCAACGGCCGGCTGTAACGGTTTTGTAACACATGTGTAGCTTTTTGTTAACGGTTTCTTATCATCCGCAAAACATTAAACAACGAACTTTGCAGCCGGATTTTTTACACATCAGAGACATGAAACTGCACATGAAAACAATCGCTGCACTGGCACTGCTGTGCACGACAATAAACGCTGCGGCGCAACAGGACGAGGAAAAGGCGTCGCCCGTGAACATACACGGGACAATACGCAGCAAGTATGAATACCAGACCGAGGAGAACGAAGGACGCTTTGAAGTGCGCAACGCCCGCATAAGCGTTGACGGCAGCCTCACGCGTGTCATATCATACAAGGCCGAAATCGACCTCTGCGACGAGGGCAAAATAAAGATGCTCGATGCCTACACGCGGCTGAAACCGGTGGGCGGACTGCAGTTCACGATAGGCCAGTTTCGCGTGCCGTTCACCATCGACGCACACCGATCGCCCCACCAACAGTATTTCGCCAACCGATCGTTCATTGCCAAACAGGTGGGCAACGTGCGCGACGTGGGAGCGGCCTTGGGCTACACGATAAACGCCGGATTCCCGATAATAGTAGAGGCCGGTCTGTTCAACGGGTCGGGACTTACCGACCAGAAGAATTTCTGGGCCAACAGCATAAACTTCTCGGCCAAGGCACAGATGTTCTTCCCGCACGGATTCAACCTCACGCTGAGCACACAGAAGATAAAGCCGAGCGTGGGCATTATGATGTATGACGCCGGAGCCTACTGGCATTCGTCGGGATGGCACGTGGAAGCTGAGTATCTGTACAAGCATTACGACCACAATGCTTTCCATGCCGTGCATGCATTCGACTCGTTTGTGAGCTACGACATAAAGGCTGGCAAGGGGCTCGTGAAATATGTAACGCCGCTCGTGCGCTACGACTACATGAGCGACCACAGCAACGGCAAACTGAAGGTTGACGACCACCAGCGATCGCGCCTCACGGGCGGCGTAACGATCAGTTTGAAGAAGCCTTTCGTGAGCGACATTCGCCTCAACTACGAGAAATATTTCTACCGCAACAGCGGCACTGCACTCGCTTCGGAGAAAGACAAGATTGTGGTTGAATTTATGACACGCTTCTGAAAAGGCGGCAGCCACCGCCCTACGGCATCAGGCTACGGATGGCTTTGATCGCTTTATGCGGTAGCCTATGGCGGCAACGATGACACTCATCAGCGGCGATATGATGTTGAAGAAGCAAAAAGGCAGATAGGTTGTCGTTGCCACACCAAGCACCGTGCTCTGCGTCATGCCGCAGGTGTTCCACGGCACGAGCACCGATGTCACCGTGACGGCGTCCTCGGTGGTGCGGCTCAGCAAGCGCCGTTCATAGCCCTGGCGGTCGTAGACATCGCGGAACATGTTGCCGGTGAGCAGAATGCACAAATACTGGTCGGCAATGGCCACATTGAGCATAACGCCCGTGGCCGCCGTAGCCCCCACAAGCGAGGTGCGTCCTTTCACCATGTGGATGAAAAGACGCGTGATGCCGCCCACCATGCCGCTTGCCGACATAGTGCCGCCAAAACACATGGCACATATTATCAGCCAAATGGTGTCGGTCATGCCGGCCATGCCGCGCGTGGCCACAAGGTCGGTAAGTATGGGGTTGGCCGTGGCAAGCTGAGTTTCGCCATACACTGTCTTCATGGCAGCCTTGAAAAGCGAAGGATCAATCTCGGCAAGCACCTCGCCCTGAAACACCATGCCCATTACCACGGCAGCAAGTGTAGAGAGAAAAAGCGTTATCACCGGCGGTGTCTTGCGGGCTATAAGCACGCCGGTGGCCACGGGCACAAGCAGCAGCCAAGGCGTGATGCAGAACCGGCTCTGAAGAGCCTGACGGAAAGCCTCTGCACCGGATGCCGCACCTGTGTCGGCAGCAAGACCTGCAACGGCAAAGGCGATGAGGGCCAATGCCATTGAGGGCACGGTGGTTATGGTCATGTAGCGAATGTGCGTGAACAACGGCACGCCCAAACTGCCCGACGCGAGTGTCGTGGTTTCGGAAAGCGGCGAAATCTTGTCGCCGAAATATGCACCCGAGATTATCGCGCCCGCAACCCATCCATCGGCAAAACCCTGTGCACGGCCTATTCCCATCAATGCTATGCCGATGGTTGCAATGGTGGTCCACGACGACCCTGTCATAAGGCTCACGAAAGCACAGATGAAACATGCCGACGCAAGAAACAATCCCGGACTTATAACGCCCATACCATAATATATAAGTGTGGGCACCACTCCGCTCACCATCCATGCACCGCCCAGCGCACCAATGAGCAACAGAATGACAAGCGCACTCGACACGCTTGACACATTGTTTGTTATGGCTTTCTCGAAACTCGCCCACGGAATGTTGAGCTTCACCATTCCTATAAGCACGCAAAATGCCGAAACCACAAGCAGCGTAACCTGCGAAGCCCCCTCAAGGGCATCGCTCCCGAAAAGACGTATTGTGCATGTGAGCATTGCCATGAGCAGCACTATCGGCATGAGCGAGAGCATTGCCGAAGGACGCTTCCTTAGTTCTTGCGCCCGCGTTGTTTTGTTGTGGTCGTTGTTGTTCATCCTGATAACGTATATATATGCAATGTTTGAAATGTTATGCAAAGGTATACATTACGCCTTAAACCACGAAATTATTTGCTTATCAAGATTTATAAGTCTTTAAAAAATATGCATGAAGCGTATTCATTATGCATAAATATAAAGAAAAACAGAAAAAAGTCTTGCTGCCCACTAAACATTCTCGTGGGCAACAAGACTTCATTTTGACAGGACGTGACCTATTTTTAGCTATTGTAGAAATGCGTCTTTTCCCGTCGGGTACTATAAATTGCGGTCATCGCATCACTTTCACACCATTGCAGATATACACTCCGTGGGTGGGATGTTCAATGCGTATGCCGCTCAGATTGTAGTAGGCATCGCTTGACGAGGGCTCCTTTTTTATTGAACCAATGCCCGATGGCGACTCGCCTTGGCGCAACACCGGGTAGGTGGTGCCGCCAATGGTGATTGCTGAAGGGATATAATCTTCGCGAATGGCGTCGAGGGCAGGCAACGGGCGGCCTTCATAATCGAAGAGTGTAGTGTTGCCCACCTGGTTGTCGCCGCCTTCCACCCATCCGGTGGGTATCCATGCGCCGTTGACTTTCTGCTCCACCATGACGGGATCCCAGTAGTAGTAGCCGAGAATTTTGGCATTGGCCTTCACCGTCTGCTGCAATTCCTGCATGAAGGCTTTCTGTCCGTCGCGCGACGCCTCGTTGTAGGCCGTGCCGTTCAAGTGGAGTTGGCCTTCGTGCTGGCCGTTGTAGCGTCCGGCGGGACGGTATCTCATCCACGAATAGCCCGTTTCCATAATCATGATGTCCTTGTTGATGCCGGCCTTGCTGAGCGTGGATATGAGCCCTTCGAGCGTGGTTGCCGGTGTGCCGTTGGTCCAGTAGGGATAATAGGAAGCACCGATGATGTCGTAGTCGAGCGATTTTATCTTGGAGAAGAACCAACTGTAAGTGGTGGCCGTCACGCCGGTGCTCATGGTGAGATGAATTATTATCTTGGCATCGGGACACACCTCGCGCACGGCAGCACTGCCGCGGGCGAGCAGATTTTGCAGGTTTGGCATGTCGTTGCAGTAGCCGTTGACAGCGGGCAGACTTGCCACGTCGGTGTAATATCCGAACAGCATGCCTGCCTGTATCTCATTGCCCAGACTCACATAGTCGGGAGCTGTGTTTTGTGCAACCATGTGTTGCAGCACCGTCTTGGTGTAGGTGTAGATGGAGTCTTTCAGTTCGGCGAGCGTGC
>CAVDJG010000184.1:0-5034 GCA_963609005.1 Acidaminococcaceae bacterium | reverse complement strand
TAATGTTGCAGAAATTGGCGTTGTCGTGTGTGTAGGGTATTATGGCCACGGTGAACGAGTCGTCGGTGGGGTTGCAGACGGTGAGCGAAACGCCGTTGACCGTTACCGAACCTTTGTCCACGGTGAAATATCCGCGCTCGGCCATCTCGCGGTTGAAATCGTATTTGAAGGTGTAGTAGGTTGAACCATCGGCATCGCGCACCTCGGTGCACAGTGCTGTTCCGTCGACATGTCCCTGCACGATGTGGCCGTCAAGACGCCCGTTCATGAGCATCGACCGTTCCACGTTCACTTTGTCGCCCACCTTCAGGAGACCGAGGTTTGAGCGCAGAAGCGTTTCTTTCATTGCCGTCACGGTGTAGGCGTCGCCTTTGGTGCGCACCACAGTGAGGCATACGCCGTTGTGGGCCACGCTTTGGTCGATTTTCAAGTCTTTGGCAAACGAGCACGTCAGGGTGAAGTCTATATTTTCCTGCTCGCAATCAATGGCTGTTACGGTGGCCATTTCTTCAACAATTCCCGAGAACATATTTTTCTGATTTAGTATTGATTGGGATGCCACCGCCGCCATTGTGAGTAACATTGGTGGTCGTGAAAAACAAAAAAAGGGACGCCCAGTGATGTGATGAAACTCCGAGTATATAAGATTTGAGAACTCTCCTGTCTTTGTAATCCACCGGCTTGAAGCTTGGCTCCTTACGGAGTTTATATGGCCCGCCATTGACAAAAGAAGTCGTCTCGGTTTTCTGTTTTAATTGATGAGTATCCCGATCAAACTGGCACGTCCCGTATTTCGTTGTGCAAAGTTACATCATTCTTCTTTACGCTCCAAATGTTTGCCGCCGTTTTTTGGCTCGCCTCTACGGCGCGGCAATTGGGCGGCATTGCATGGATCGTGTGTGGAGCGAATGATGCAGTGCTTTATTTGTAAAGATAGCGCTTAATGCTTTTCTTGGGTGTCTTCTCAAACTCCTCTTTCTGTATTTCAATGGCCGACAGCTTGCAGTAGGCCGGCTGCGTGGCGTTGAGTTCCTGGCGGTTCTGTTCCATTATGTTTGCCAGGTCGTCGTCGGAGAACCGCATGGCGGTTGCCTCGTCGATGTCGGGATAAACAAGTCCCACCAGTTTCTCGCCGCGCTGCACCACAACGCATTCGCTTACCATTGTCATCGAGTTGAGCCTGTCTTCAATCTCTTCGGGATATATGTTTTGCCCGTTGGCCCCGAGCAGCATGTTTTTCGACCGGCCCTTGATGAACACGTTGCCCTCGGCATCCATCGTGCCCAAGTCGCCGGTGTGATACCATCCTTCGGCGTCGATTGTCTGTCTGGTAGCTTCTTCGTTCTTGTAGTAGCCCAGCATTACGTTGGCTCCCCTGGCCAGTATTTCGCCCGGAACATTCTGCGGGTCGTGGCTGTCGATCTTCACTTCCATGTGCACGACGGCCTTGCCGCACGATCCGGGCACAAACGACTTGTAGTCGGCATAGCATATAATGGGTGCACATTCGGTAGCGCCGTAGCCCACGGTGTAGGGAAATTCTATGCGTTTCAGGAAGTCTTCCACCTCTTTGTTGAATGCTGCGCCGCCGATGATTATCTCGTAGAAGTTGCCGCCGAAGGCGTTTACCACCTGGTCGCATATCTTCTTGTTCACCTTCTTGTTCACAACCGGCATGTTGAGCAACAGCCTCATGCGGTTGTTCTGTATTTTCGGGAACACCTTCTTGCGTATTATCTTTTCTATCACGAGCGGCACTGCAATAATCACCACCGGCTTCACCTCGGTGAAAGCCTTGGCTATTATGGCCGGGCTCGGCACTCTGTTGAGGTAGTACACATGGCATCCGTGCAGGAATTCGAACAGGAACTCGAATGCCATGCCATACATGTGCGCCATGGGCAGGATGCTTATTACGTTGGAACCGCTCTTTATCGACTTGCCAATCACCTCCTCGGCGAAATCGTAGTTGCTCCACAGGGCGCGGTAGGGAATCATTACGCCCTTCGAGAAACCGGTGGTTCCGCTCGTGTAGTTTATCAGTGCAAGTTCGTCGCCGTTCTGTTCGTGGTAATATTTTACGTGGTCTTTCCTGAAGAATTTGGGATATTTCTTGCCGAACATCTCGTTGAGGTGTTCACGTGCGTATGTGAGCGAGTCGGTGCGCGACACCACGAGCGAGTAGTCGGGTATGTAGACGATGCCTTCAAGGTCGGGCATCTTAATGGGGTCGATTATCGTGGCCACATAGTCGCCCACAAACAGGAGCTTGGCCTCGCTGTGGTTCACGATGTTGTGTATCTGGTCGGCGGTGAACTCGTGCAGTATGGGCACTGCCACCGCGCCGTAGGTGAGCGTGGCAAGGAACGCCACCGCCCAGTTGGCACTGTTTCTTCCGCACAGGGCCACTTTGTCGCCGCGTTTCAAGCCGCTGCTTTCAAACATTATGTGCAGTTTCTCAATCTTTCTTGCCACGTCGTGATATTGCAGTGTGGCGTCCTTGAAATCGGTAAGTGCATCCTTGTCCCAGTTTTCGATGATGCTTTTCTCTATAAGAGAATTGAAACTCGGTATTTCCATTTGTTTCTGTTTTTGTCGGCATGTAGTTGCTCCGGGCATTCGTCGTTGCCTCTGTCGGCGACGGCTTTTGTGTGCCTTTGTCAAGAGTTTTTTATGTCGTTGTTATTTTAAATCTTTGTAAAGGTAGCGTTTGATGCTTTTTTTTGCGGTTTTTTCAAATTCCGCTTCGTGCAGTATTATGCGCGAAATCTTGCAGAACATAGGCAGTTCCTTGTTCAGCTCAATGCGGTTCTGCTCCATGACGTTTTGCAGGTCGGTGTCGTTGAAGTCGAGCGATTTCGACTCTTCGTAGTCGGGGTGCACCAGTGCCACGAGCTTGTTGCCGTCCTGCACCACTATGCTTTCGTTCACAAGCGGCATTGAGTTGAGCTTGTCTTCTATTTCTTCGGGATACACGTTCTGCCCGTTGGCCCCGAGCAGCATGTTCTTTATGCGTCCCTTTATATATATGTGTCCGTCTGCTGACATTGTCGCGAGGTCGCCCGTGTGGAACCATCCCTCGTCGTCGATTACCTTCCGTGTGGCTTCTTCGTCTTTGTAGTAGCCCAGCATCACGTTGCATCCCCTTGTCAAGAGTTCTCCCGGCACATTGGCCGGGTCGTTGCTGGCTATCTTCACCTCCATGTGGCTCACGCAAGTTCCGCATGAAGCCACGCGGTAGTCCTTGTAGTCGTTGAAGGCTATGAGCGGTGCCGTTTCGGTTGTGCCGTAGGCTATGGTGAGCGGGAAGCCTATTGTGTGCAGAAAGTTCTCCACGCTTTGGTTTATGGGGGCGCCACCAACGATTATCTCATACATGTTTCCGCCGAAGAGTTCAATCACGCGGTCTTTTATGCGCTGCTTCACCTTTTTGCTTATCACCGGCATGTTGAGCAGAATGCGCATGCGGTTGGTTTGCGTTTCGCTGAACACCTCCTTGCGTATTATCTTCTCCACCACGAGCGGCACGGCCGAGATGATGGCCGGTTTGATGTCGGCCACGGCCTGCGAAATGAGCGACGGCGACGGAAGCCTTGTGAGGAAATGCAGGTGGCAGCCGTTTATGAAGCCGAACAGAAGCTCCACTGCCAACCCGTACATGTGGGCCATGGGCAGCGTGCACACTATGCTGCTGCCGGCCGGAACGTTCTTGTTTATGGTGTTGAGCAGGTGGTCGGTGTTGCTCCACAGTGCGCGGTAGGGCAGCATCACGCCTTTCGAAAAGCCAGTGGTGCCGCTTGTGTAGTTGATGAGTGCAAGTTCGTCGGGGCTTTGCTCGCGGTAGTATTTCACATGCTCGGGCCTGAAATATTTCGGATATTTCTTTCCGAACATCTCGTTGAGGTGTTCGCGTGCATAGGCCAGCTTTTCGCTTCTTGTCTTGATGAGCGAAAAGTCGGGCATGTGTATGATGCCTTCGAGTGCGGGCATCGCGTTGTTGTCTATAACAGTTGCCACCACATCGCCGGCAAAGAGCAGTCTTGCCTCGCTGTGGTTCACTATATTGTGTATTTGGCTGGCCGTGAATTCGTTTTGTATGGGCACGGCAATGGCCCCGTAGGTGAGTGTGGCCAGAAACGCAACGGCCCAGTTGCTGCTGTTGCGTCCGCATATAGCTATCTTGTCGCCCTTTGACAGGCCGCTGTTTTCAAACAGTATGTGTAGCTTCTCTATCTTTCGCGCCACATCGTGGAATTGCAGTGTGGTGCCCTTGAAGTCGGTAAGGGCATCGTTTTTCCAGTTTTTTATGATGGCGTTTTCAATGTAAGAGTTGAAACTTGGTATTTGTTTCATTGCACAAACGAAAGTTTTTTGTGCACAAAGGTACTATCTTATTTGCGCATTGCCAAATGTTTTGTGCAATTTTTTGCATTTGCGTGTTTTTGAATAAGCCGTGGCGTGGCTTCGTTGGAGCGTGAATGCCGTGTGCAGCAAGTGTTTGCGGCGTGTCGTGGAGTGCTTGCTGATGGGGTGACGCATGTGCCGTGCGTGTGTGCTGCATATGCTGCATGCGTGTGCGGCATATGGTGCACGCCGGCATTTGTGCTTTAAAGCGGTGTGAAATGCGGTGTTTGTGATAGAATGTAAGTTTTCTGCCGAAAAAAGTGTTGATTTATTTGTGTGGGCGGCATATTATTCTTACCTTTGCAACATACAAGCGTCCGCCGCGGCTTTTGCGGCAGCAGTTGTCGGGGCACGGGCGTGTTGTGTGCAAAAAGATTTATAATATGAATACAGGCACAAGCATTATAATTGGCATTATTATTCGACTTCGACTCTGCAAAGGCGTTGAAAGGTGATGCGTGCCACATAATTAGATAGCAAATCACAGTTTTAAAGCCTTTCGCATTGGTTCAGATGTGGAAGGCTTTTTTGCTGACTTGATGCAAGGTGTCTTGAAACTTGTTGGTAAAAAGGGACAGAAACGATATGGAAAAAGGTAAGAGATTGTATATTTTCGACACGACATTGCGC
>CAVDJG010000183.1:0-5051 GCA_963609005.1 Acidaminococcaceae bacterium | reverse complement strand
ATATATATGTAGACAATGACGACACCGTTGACTCGGTTTGCTCAAAGCTTTCTGCCGTATCAAGCGGACATGCCATGGTGGGTTTCAAGACTTTGGTGCGACACAGCCAATATGGCGCAAACATACGCACCGGCCGATATGCCGTGGAACCGGGCGACGGAGCCTTGAAGGTGTTCAGACATTTGAAAAACGGATTGCAGTCGCCTGTGCAACTCGTGGTTCCGTCGGTGCGTACTGCCAGTCGTCTGGCTGGCGAACTGTCGAAAAAGCTCATGGCCGACAGTGCATCGTTGTACCGGGCACTGACCGACGAGAATCTTTGCCGACACTATGGCTACGACACGCTTACCATAATGAGCATGTTCATCCCTAATACCTACGACATATATTGGAACACGAGTGTGGAAAAACTGTTTGACAAGATGGACAAGGAGTGCAAAAAGTTCTGGAACTCCAGCCGCATGGAGAAAGCCAAACGGATGCACCTCACACCGGTTGAAGTGACTATATTGGCAAGCATTATCGACGAGGAGACAGCCAACAACGGCGAGAAACCCATGGTGGCCGGCATGTACTACAACCGACTCATGCTGCGCAATGCCGAATACCCCAACGGCATGCCGCTTCAGGCCGACCCAACCATAAAGTTTGCATGGCAACGTTTCGACCTCAAGCGCATCTACCAGTCGTTGCTAAACATTGACAGCCGCTACAACACATACAAGCATCCCGGATTGCCCCCGGGCCCCATACGCATACCGTCAATAGCCGGAATCGATGCCGTGCTCGACTATGTGCACCACGATTACTACTACATGTGTGCGAAAGAGGACTTCAGCGGCACGCACAATTTTGCGCGCACCTATGATGAGCATCTTGCCAATGCCCGCAAATACAGTGCCGCACTCAATGCCAGAGGCATAAAATAAAAGCAGGCAACAACGGCCGCAAGCCAGTATAAGCGGTCGGGGCGTTGAATTTTCAGGATAAATTTAAACTTCGAATATGAATATTATGAACAAGACCATTATTACAGTCGTAGGAAAAGACACGGTAGGCATCATAGCCAAGGTGTGTACATATCTCGCAGAGAACGGGATAAACATATTGGACATATCGCAGACCATCGTGCAGGAGTATTTCAACATGATGATGATTGTTGACATGACACGCATGGAGAAATCGTTTGAGCTTGCAGCCAAAGAGCTTGAAAGCATTGGCAAGGACATGGGCGTTCAGGTGAAATGCCAGCGTGAGGAGATATTCAACAAGATGCACCGTATTTAACACAAGCCACATCATGATAAACATTTCAGAGGTCATCGAGACCAACAAGATGATTGAACAGGAAAATCTTGATGTGCGCACAATAACAATGGGCATAAACCTGTTGGACTGTATTGACGGCAATCTTGATGTTCTGTGCAAAAACATATACGACAAGATAACCCGTTTGGCCAAGAATTTGGTGAAAACGGGTGAAGACATATCAAATGAATACGGCATACCAATTGTCAACAAGCGCATTGCAATCACCCCGATAGCCCTGGTAGGAGGTTCTGCCTGCAAAACCCCAGACGACTATGTGACGATTGCAAAGACTCTTGACCGTGCGGCAAAGGCCGTTGGAGTGAACTTTCTTGGAGGCTATTCGGCAATAGTGTCGAAAGGCATGAGCCACAGCGACGAACTGCTCATACGATCAATACCCAAGGCTTTGGCCGAAACCGATTTCATATGCAGCTCGGTAAATATAGGGTCTACAAAGACTGGAATAAACATGGACGCCGTGAGGCTTATGGGCGATATGGTGAAGGAAACTGCCAGTTTGACAAAAGAGCGTGCCTCTATCGGTTGCGCCAAACTCGTGGTTCTGTGCAATGCCCCCGACGACAACCCGTTTATGGCAGGTGCATTCCATGGTGTTTCAGAACCCGATGCGGTGATAAGTGTGGGTGTGAGCGGTCCCGGCGTGGTGAAGCATGTGCTTGAGGGCGTAAGAGGAGCCGACTTCGAAACACTTTGCGAAACAATAAAGCGCACTGCATTTAAGGTGACACGTGTTGGACAACTCGTGGCCAAGGAAGCTTCGCGCAGGCTTGGCATACCGTTTGGCATTATCGACCTCTCGCTTGCCCCCACCCCGGCAATAGGCGACAGCGTGGCCGACATATTGAGAGAGATAGGTCTTGAACACCCGGGGGCGCCGGGAACAACGGCAGCACTCGCACTTCTCAACGACCAGGTGAAGAAAGGTGGCATTATGGCATCGTCGTATGTGGGCGGACTCAGCGGTGCATTCATCCCCGTCAGCGAAGACCAAGGCATGATTGATGCCGTTGATGCAGGCTCTCTCACCATTGAGAAGCTCGAGGCAATGACGTGTGTATGCTCGGTTGGTCTTGACATGATAGCCATTCCGGGCGACACCCCCGCCACCTCAATTGCCGGCATCATTGCCGACGAAGCCGCAATAGGCATGGTGAACCAGAAGACCACGGCCGTGCGCATAATACCGGCTTGCGGATTGAAGGTAGGCGACAGCGTCGATTTCGGCGGTCTGCTGGGCCATGCGCCCGTCATGCCTGTAAACACTTTCGGGTGTGCCGATTTCGTAAATCGCAGCGGACGCATACCTGCGCCCATCCACAGCTTCAAGAACTGACATGAAACGACAACTGCCGGCCAACTGTTGTTAGTGCAACAACGGTTTCGCCGGCAGTTGGCTTACAGAGGAGGACGGCAACACTGTGTTACGCCCTCCTTTTATTTTTATTGCGCAATCAATTTCTCACGCTTTGTGATGCCATATTGCATTGATCTTGTTTCTTATGATTGCAACATTCAATACCGAAACCACAGCAAACAGGGCAGCGCCCACACATACTGCTGCCGACATCGTTGTGTCGGGAATGTCGGGGAAAAGCATTGTTATTACATTCATGTAATAGCTTCTTGCAAAGCCCAATGCAATGATGGCTATTGCCAATACCGAAAGGTTAAGGGCCAGCACCAATGTCTGATAGGGCAATGCCACCTTGGCAGGCGAATAGCCTATCAGCAACAGGTTTTCAAGTTTTGTAGAGTTCTTTTGCACAAGAAGATAGATGCTTAACATCAGTATGTAGAAGCTCAATGCCGAAATGACAAGTCCTACACCCATTACAATGGTGACGAGCAACCTGAGAAAATACGTTATCTTTTCGGCATCCATGTCGTTGTCGGCAATGTCATAGCCATGTGCATCCATATACTCAGTCACCTTAGTGTCGGTGGGGTTGTCAACTTTCAGTATCAGTCTCGTTGGTTCTGTCGTGTCGTCGGAAGAGAAACGCCGGTTGGTTGTTTCCATGAATTTCTGCGGCACGAGAATGGTGTTAAGCTTGTTTGAAAAGCCTATGACGCGTCCTTCAAACACATCGTTCTGTCCGTTTCCGTGCATGAACAACTTGAAAGTTATCATTCCCACAAGTCCATCGCTTATTTTAGGCAATGATCGCGACTGCGCAAACCCGAAGTTATACATTGTGAGATAGGAACGCGGCAAAATGATAGGCACTTCCTTTGAGTTCTCGTCATATTTCCACTTGTCAAGTGCCACATCAACAAAACCGTCGGGCACGCTTTCGAGAAAGAGCTCGGAGTTAAGCACGTTGATGCCATTTATGCCCATAGAGGCTTCCACTTTATAGCTGGTAGAAGTGAACACGCCCATGCTGCGCACAAACGGTTGGCTGCTTATTTCGTCGATTTCCTGCTTGTTGAAGGTATTGGTGCGGCCTGTCAACGTGCTAGCAGCGCCAATCTTTTTGTTTACAATCAGAAAATTGCCCTTCATAAAGCTGTCGCCGCTTGTGAAAAGAGGCTTTATGTCGAAATAGAACTGAAGTCCGAAAAGGATAATCATAACTCCGAAAAGGTTAGCAAAGAAGAATCCCACAAACTGCGGGACACTGATATGCTGGCGCAGGAGTTTCCAAACCAATTTCATAGTTTCAAAATTTTGTCGTAATCAAGTTCAATATGTTTGCCTATGCTTGTCATGATGATTCCCGCCCCCTGGGCTTGGGCTTCCTCAACAACCATACTGCCCATTATCTTGGCGTTGTTGTCGTCGAGGTGGCTTATCGGTTCGTCGAGCAAAATGAAGTCGAATGGTTGGGCCAAGGCGCGCATGAAGGCAACACGTTGTTGTTGTCCGAACGACATGTGTCCTATGAGTTCGTGCTTTTTGTCGGCAATGCCCAACCGCTCAAACCACATGTCTATTTTCTTCATGGAGACATATTGGGTGAGGCGATTCTTTATAGCCACATTTTCAAGAGCCGTCAGTTCGGGAAACAACCTCAGTTCCTGAAAAAGGTGACTGACATGCATTTTCCTAATCTCGGTCCATTTGGCAATGCCAAATGTCTTGGTGTCGCAGTCATCCATATAGATGTGTCCCGTGTAATCGTTGCGATAGCCCACGACATAACTGCAGAACGTGCTCTTCCCCATTCCACTTGCAGCCTCCACAAGATAGGTGTTGCCTTTTGTGAAGGTGACTTCCTGTGCCCATACGTCGGAAACGAGGTCGGTTCTTGAAGCGAAAACGTCGGGAACTACGTTTTTGAAAACAATCTTGTTCATTATCAATTCATTGTGTAAACAATATTTTTCACGTTGCCAAACAACTGCTTTCTTAAAGATTTCCCTTTCTTATCGTCGCCGAGCGATTTGAGTGCGGCATCGGTATTGACCACAAGTGCTATGCGCTTGCCTTTTATCAAAGCAGCTATTTCTTTGTCTTCGGGTTGTGCAATTCCACTTATGGCAAACGTTGCCAAAGTCAAGTCGCTTCCACAATAGAACTTATGCTTGTCGGCCGAACCGAAGAAAAATGCCGATTTGCCGTCGGTGTATTGGTAGCAGTTTTTGCCCGCATCGACAATTCTTGTTCCGGCGGGGCAAGAAGATTTCCAATAGGGCACTTCACCCAACCATTTGTCGGCAGACAGTTGGGCAGCAAACGTGATGTCTTGTGCTGCGCAGTGAGCATTGCTTGCCAT
>CAVDJG010000182.1:0-5076 GCA_963609005.1 Acidaminococcaceae bacterium | reverse complement strand
TGCGGCTATGCGCTTGGCATCCGACGGGTGGTCGCTGAACATGTCGGAGCCGCTGTTGCTGCTTCCTTGCGACATGCGCTCCCAGAAGCTCACTGCCACATTGGGGTCGTAGCCGGCCATTGCAGCGAAGATGAGGCCCATGTGGTCGGCTTCGCTTTCGTTGTCGCGCGAGTATTTCAAACTGCGGAACTGCAGTCCCTTCTGGGCTATTATCTGTGCTATCTGTGTAGTTCCCGAGCTCACTCCGGCGGCATTGAGCACCTGTCCGAGTATCTGTGTGCCGTATTGGTTCTTTATCTGCTTGCTCATCTGTTCGGCCGAGTGCTTTGCCACGGCGTGGGCTATCTCATGTCCGAGCACAATGGCGAGCGAAGCCTCGTTCTGTGTGTAGGGCAACAGACCCTCATACACCACGATTTTGCCGCCGGGCATGCAGAAGGCATTGGCCGAATTGTCCTGCACGAGGTTGAACTCCCAACTGAATTGCTTGGCCTCGCTTTGCAGTCCGTGCTCGTTGAGGTATTTCTCCACGGCAGAGGCGAGCTTCTGTCCCACGCGCTTCACCATTGCGGTGTTGGTGGAGTTGGTCGATACTTTTGCCGTTTTCATGTAGCTTGCATACTCCTGGTTGCTCAAACTGAGCACCTGTTCGTCGGAAACGAGGATGTTTTGCTTGCGCCCCGTGATGGGCACGGTGCGTGTTGTGCCGCAAGCCACAAACAGGGCGGCTGCGACTGAAACCAAAATGAATTTTATTTTACGCATAATATTGATAGTGTTGTTGCATAGTGCAAAGTGCCGGCAGCTTGTGGGCGGCGCGGGCACAGTGTGATTTTTGGCTGCAAAAGTATACAAAAAACATAAGAGCGAGAAAAAAAACAAAGTTTTTCTCGCTCCCGTTGTCTTTATTTCCTTATCAATACCGAACCGCGAGTGCCCTTTTCCGCGCCGTTCACCTGCACGGCATAGATGCCGTCGGGCAGGGCATCGGTGTTTATTATATAATGTGTATTGCCGCTCCTTAGCGTGTGCTTCGCCACTGTGCGACCTGCGGTGTCGTAAATTTTAAGTGCGGTGTTGCTTTGCGTGGCGGCACCGAATGTCACCGACAGCCGGTTGCCGCCAACGGGCCGCACCGTTACTTCGTGCGGGTTGTTGCGCGAAATGCCGTGCACTGCGCTTAGCCCGAGCACGTCGATCAGTCCGGCATAGGCGTCAATCTGCCCGTAGCCTATGTAGTTGTTGGGCGTTTCGCCATAGTCGCCGCACGGAGTGCATGTGCGTGCCAGCACCCCGCGTATGTCGTCGGGCGACAGGTTGGGGTTGGCCTGAAGCCACAATGCGATGATGCCGCCCACTGCCGGCGACGACATCGACGTGCCGCCGGTGGAAAACCACCCGTAGGTGCGGCCGCCATAGTCAAACCGTTCGGTTATGTTTTTGCGGTCGTCGGGCTGTGACTCCATGTAGAAGCTGCTCATGGCCGATATTATGTTGGCCCCGGGAGCCATTACTTCGGGCTTAATGCGGCCGTCGAATGTAGGTCCTACCGACGAGTAGTTGCCGCGCTGTCCGCTCTCTCCCCACACGCTCACCACCTCTTCGCCGTCGGCGTTGGTGTATGTCGGACGGCAGGCCGTGCCTCCCACGCATATTACGCACGGTGCGCTCGCCGGCGAGTTTATGCTGTGTGTGGGCACGGCGGCGCTGAGCGAAGGGTCGGCCGGGTTTGTTGCCATGGTGGTGTTGCCGTGGAACATTTCAACCAAAGCCCCCGTGTCGAGCAGTTCGAGCGACAGTGGCACGGTGGTGCCTATGTGCTTCGGTCCGGTTATGGTCATGTCGTAAACGGTTTCGCGGCTGTCGTAGCAAGAAGGGTAGGCCGAAACGCCAATCGTGTAGTCGGTGCCGTCGGCACTGAGTGTGCAGGAGAGTGTGGAGTCGGCGGCCTCGCACACGCTCCGCGACTGCACGGTTATCGTGTCGCCGCGCTCGGAGTGAATCACTATGCGTGCGGTGAATGCGCCCGCCGACTTCATGGTGAATGACAATGTCTTGCCCCATGCCGACAGAAACGAACCTGCGCGCCCGCACTCGGCAGACTTCTCCATGTAGGTGTTGCGCATTCCTGCGTTGCCGGCCGACGACACTATGATGCGTCCCGGTCCGGTCATGCGCTCAAGAACAGTATAATATAGTATGTCGTCGCCGCGCAAATCCTGTTCCGACCCCTCGCTGAACGAAATCACACAAGGCTGCCCCACGCTCGCGGCATAGTCGAATATGTATTTGAAACCGAGTGCGTCGGTGGCATAGGTGTATTTGTAGTAGTCGGCCGTGTCGATATATTCCACATCGTCGTTCACTGCGTTGCTCACAAGACAGATGTCGCTCTCGGGCGCCATGCCGCGGTAGACGGTGCCGCATCCGTTGCCCGCCGCTATGCCGAGAGTGTGGGTGCCGTGGTAAATCTTGGCGGCATCGCGCGAGTGGGCATACTGCTCCACGGCCTCTGCCCCGACATATTCCGCTCCCACATACATGTTGCTGCTGGCCGTGTCGGTGGAGAGAAAATCCCACACACGGCTTATCCGGCACGCGCCCGTGACGGGGTCGCGGAAGGTGGGGTGGGTGAAGTCGAAGCCAACGTCCATTACTCCCATAACCACGCCGCGCCCAGTGAATGCCTGCGGCAGCCCCTCGCCTGCGTGCACCGGGTCGGAATGTGTGAAGAATGCAATGGAGTCGAGTGTCGGGCGTGAGCCGCGCTCAATCTCAATGCGGTTCACACGGCGGTCGGCGGCAAGTTTTCCGATGCCGTCAAGAGGCACGTCGGCAATGAAAATGTCGCCAAACTGTGCCAGTGGCTTGGCTCCCGTGGCTACGAAAACACTGCTGTCGCCATTGGCTACACGCACGAAAGCGCACACCGGGCGGCCGTCACCGTGCGGCATGCGTGCCGCGCTCGTTTTCTCGGCACGCGACTGTTGCAGGGTAAGGCGGCGCGCGCCGGGCGACATCTTTTGCCACGCTGTCTGGGCAGACACTGCTGTATGAATGGCCATGAGGCACATGGCGAGTGAAAGAAACACAAGTCTTTTCATGTATATTGTCCGAATTGTTTCTGTGCGCAACCGTTGCGCATTGCAAATTTAGCGCATTTCCCGATGTGCGGCAAGCACTCGTGGCTTTTTGTGCAAATAGGGCTTCATTTGCGGCAAGGTGCAGTTCCGTGGCGCATGCACCGCTCCATTCTTCGGCCGGAAATGCCACATAGGTTGCCGCCGCCGCACGGTTTTTCGATAATTTACACTACCTTTGCACAAAACGACTGAAAAAAACAAACAATAATACACAATGGAAAAGACAGAAAACAAATACATCGCGGTGAACTACCGTCTGTATTCGGTGGCCGACGGCAAGAAGGAACTCGTTGAACAAACAAGCGACGAGCGGCCATTCGTGTTCATCACCGGTTTCGGCATAGCACTCGATGCCTTCGAAAAAGCCGTTGAGTCACTCGCAGCCGGCGAGGAATTCGACTTCAGCCTCGGCAAGGAAGATGCCTTCGGCGACCGCGACGAGCGCCGGGTGATAAGTCTCGACAAGGAAATCTTCTCTGTTGACGGACGCTTCGACAAGGAGAATATCTTCGTAGGGGCCACCATTCCGTTGCAGAACGAGGACGGAAACCGTTTCATGGGCGTGGTGCTTGAGATAGGAACCGACAAGGTGCGCATCGACCTTAATTCGCCCCTTGCCGGCAAAACCCTCAACTTCACTGGCAAAGTGCTTGAAAACCGCACTGCCACCAGCGATGAGATACAGAGCCTTGTCAACCACCTTAACGGCGGATGCAGCGGTGGTTGCGGCGGATGCGGCGGCAACTGCAGCCACGACGGCGAGAAAAATGGCGACGGACACGACGGCGGCTGCGGACACTGCGGCGGTTGTCACTAAACAATTTACTGAAATGCGCAACACATTCGGAACTCTGTTCACACTCACAACGTTTGGCGAAAGCCACGGCATAGCCGTAGGTGGAGTTGTTGACGGCATGCCCCCGGGCGTGGACGTTGACATGGATTTCGTGCAAGGCGAACTTAACCGCCGGCGGCCGGGGCAGAGCAGCATAACAACGAGCCGCAACGAGCCGGACAGAGTGGAGCTGCTCAGCGGCGTGTTTGAAGGGAAAACAACGGGAACTCCCATTGGTTTCATCGTGCGCAACACCAACCATCATTCGGCCGACTACGACAATCTTGCCCAGTTGTTCCGTCCATCGCATGCCGACTACACCTATTTCGAGAAATACGGCATACGCGACCATCGCGGCGGAGGGCGTTCGTCGGCACGGGTTACCATTGCCCGGTGTGTGGGAGGGGCGCTCGCCAAACTCGCGCTGCGGCGGCTCGGCATCACGGTGCAGGCATACACGTCGCGGGTGGGCGACATCGCGCTCGACCGGGATTACCGTGCCTATAATCTCGACACGGCCGAAAAAAACGCCGTGCGCTGCCCCGACCCGCAGAAAGCCGAACTCATGCATCAGCTCATAAGCCGTGTCAAGGCCGACGGCGACACCATTGGCGGAGTGATAACATGTGTGGTGAAAGGTTGCCCGGCAGGCTTGGGCGAACCTGAATTCGGCAAGCTCCACGCACAACTCGGGGCTGCAATGCTCAGCATCAATGCGGCAAAGGGGTTTGAGTATGGCGAGGGCTTCGGCTGTATGGACATGCACGGAAGCCAGCAGAACGACATCTTTGCCGCCGATGGAGGCAAGGTGCACACGCTCACCAATCATAGCGGAGGCATACAGGGCGGCATAAGCAACGGCGAAGATATCTACTTCCGTGTGGCTTTCAAACCCGTCGCAACTATATTGAAGGCTCAACCCACCGTCAACACCGATGGCGCTCCGGCTACAATGGAGGCTCGTGGGCGTCACGACCCGTGCGTGCTCCCGCGTGCAGTGCCTATTGTTGAGGCTATGGCAGCAATGACAATATTGGACAATTATCTTATTAATAAAAGCGTGACAGTATTGTTTTAAGGTCTGTTTTTGTTTTTTTT
>CAVDJG010000181.1:0-5088 GCA_963609005.1 Acidaminococcaceae bacterium | reverse complement strand
GCATAAAGGTGACAAGGTGTATATAGAAGGACGGATACGTTACAGAAACTTTGATGCTCCAAATGGACAGAGACGTTTTGTCACTGAAATCTATGCAGAGAATATGGAATTGCTGACACCACGAACGCCTTCGGCAAGTGAAGGAAGTCAGGTTAAGGCAGATTCCCCACAAGCAAAAACAATAACAGATGGTGTTGACGAAAGTCCTCTGCCATTTTAAATAGAATTTGATTTTCGACACACTCATGGTATCTCTTGCCGACATTACACTTGTACCACCAACTCCAGGAGTTTGGTTTGCAGGTATTTTAGCCATTCTTTTATTGGGCGTTTCAGCTTTTGCAAGTGGTTCGGAGATAGCATTCTTTAGTCTGTCGCCAGCTGATATAAACGAGGTCAATGGCGAGAAAACGGCGAAAGACAGCGGTATTAAAAAGCTCCGTGAAAACAGTGAACGCACGCTCGCAACAATATTGATAACCAATAATTTTGTTAATGTGACAATAGTCATATTGAGCAATTATGTGTTTGGAGAAATATTGAAATTCGGCGAGAATGCATATTGGCTCCAATTTTTGTGCATAACGGTATTGCTTACGTTCATGTTGCTGCTTTTTGGCGAGATCATGCCGAAAGTGTACAGTAGGGAAGACCCATTGGCTTTTTGCAGAAAAAGCGTTGGAGGAATATTGTTTCTACAGAAAGTATTTTGGCCATTAGAAACAATACTGTTGCGTAGTGGTGTACTTGCCGAGAAAGTAGTACAGAAAGAAACACACGTTCTTAGTGTCGATGATTTGGAACATGCCCTTGAACTCACCGACAAAGAAGACATTAAAGACGAGCAGAATATGCTGAAAGGCATCATTCGTTTTGGTGATGAAACTGCTAAGGAGGTGATGACAAGCCGCCAGGACATTGTAGGTCTTGAAATAACGGCAAACTATTTTGATGTTTTGAAATGTGTTGTTGACAATAATTACAGTCGTATTCCTATATATCAGGAGAATGCCGACAATATAAGAGGAATATTATATATAAAGGATTTGTTGCCGCATCTTTCAAAACCTGCAACATTCCGTTGGCAAAGTCTGATACGGCCTCCTTATTTTGTTCCTGAGACAAAGAAAATAGACGACCTCATGCGTGAGTTCCAAGAGAACAAAGTGCACATGGCAATTGTCGTGGACGAGTTTGGCGGAACAAGCGGTTTGGTTACATTGGAGGATATTCTAGAGGAAATTGTCGGCGAGATAAACGATGAATACGACGATGACGGGAAAGTGTATGTGAAGTTGAGCTATGACACATACGTTTTTGAAGGAAAGACACTGTTAAGCGACTTTTGCAAGATATTGAATATCGACGATGACGAGTTTTCCGAAGTGGAAGGAGATGCCGACACTGTTGCAGGACTATTGTTGGAGATAAAGGGTGATTTCCTGAGCATTCATGAAAAGGTGGATTACAAAAATTATACCTTTGAAATTCTCGGCTTGGAAGAAAGGCGCATTAGTAAGGTCAAGGTTGTGGTGCATGAAAAGACAGGGATTACCGAATGATATGGGTGTTTGCATATAATAGTAATGCTGATAAGTGTTGATGAAATATCCGACCGCACGTTTTTAGGATTGTGGCAATTTGACGAAAGTGATTTCGTGGAATCCCATTGTCCCATATCACTTCGTTCTCAGATGCAAAATCTAAGCAAGTCGCGCAGGCACGAACTTGAGGCTATATACGGTTTGGTGAATTGCATTTCTGGTGAGAAAAATATTGTTATTGGTCACAATGACGATGGAAAGCCATTGCTTGATGATTGGTATATAAGCATTAGTCATACTCGCGGTTATGCAGCTGTAATAATGTCGCATTCCAAGGAAGTTGCAGTTGATATTGAATATACAAGCAACCGTGTTGACCGTATCGTAGGGAAATTCGTACGTGAAGACGAGAATTTCACTGATACAACCGCACGACTGTTAGCTTGGTGTGTTAAAGAAACTGTATATAAATATTTTTCCGAACAGCATCTCGGCTTATTTGAGATGCGCCTATTTCCGTTTGAAATAAAAAGAGAAGGTTGTCTGTTGTGTGAAAATATGCGGACAAACGAAAAACTTGCCGTCAATTATTGTGTGACCGACGAGTATATACTGACATATACTTGACTGAAACGTAAATATTCAAACGTCAGATAAGGAATTATGGATAAGATGACGGAAGAACAACGTAGCCGTTGTATGGCCTCCATACACAGCAAAGACACCAAGCCGGAGCTTTTGGTGCGGCATTATCTGTTTGTTCATGGCTACCGATACCGTGTAAATCACCACCGCTTGCCGGGGCATCCTGATATTGTGATGCGTAAATACCGCACGGTAATCTTTGTAAATGGTTGTTTTTGGCATGGACATGAAGGTTGCAAGTATTTTGTAATGCCTAAGAGCCGGACAGAATTTTGGAAAGCGAAGATAGAGCGCAATCAGGCACGCGACAAAGAGGAACAGTCAAAGTTGGCAAGCATGGGCTGGCACTGCATCACAGTTTGGGAATGTCAGTTGAAACCCAAGGTGAAAGAGCAGACCTTGAAGTCGTTGGAATACACACTAAACCGTATTTTCATTGACGACCGTAAAGTAAAGCGATACAGGTTGCCCGAAGAGGAAACAATGATGGCAGCAGAGCCAAGTATTGAATGAAAGGATAAAAGCGAATAAGATTTCGGTATAGAGTTTAGTCGCCTTTTGTATGAAAAAGAAAGCAAAAAACGGGAAAGAAGCGGACCGCTTCCTTCCCGTTTTTTTTGCTTATTGAATGCCCGTATTATTCAAGACGCAGGCTTTTCTTTATTGCGGCAATCTTGGCGTTGGCCTCTTCGTCGCATTTTGCATAGCAACCTGTGCATTTCATCGTGCCCTTCACCTCAATGTAGAACTTTATTTTCGGTTCTGTTCCTGACGGACGCACACTCACTTTTGTTCCGTCTGTGCAGAACCATTGCAGCACGTTGCTGGTTGTTGGCATATCGAGTTTTGTCACAGTTCCGTCTTCTACGGTCTGTTCCAAAGTCTGATAGTCCTTCCATACGGCCACTTTGCTTCCGCCCAAGTCCTTTGGCGGGTTCTGGCGGAAATCCTGCATCATGTGCTTGATTTCGTCTGCTCCGCTCTTTCCGGGTTTAACGACGTTTACTGTGAATTCCTTCGAGAAGCCAAACTCGAGATAGATGTCCATCAACAAGTCATAGAGAGTCTTGCCTTGGTCTTTTGCGTAGGCGCAAATCTCAGCAAGCAAAGAGCATGCCGACACTGCGTCCTTGTCGCGAACGAAATCCTCGGCAAGGAAGCCGTAGCTCTCTTCGCCGCCGCCAATGTATTGCTGCTTGCCTTCTGAAAGCAGAATCTCGCGTGCAATCCACTTGAAGCCGGTGTAGCAATCTCTCATTTCGATGTTTTCCTTTTCGGCAATCTTGCGTATTACCTCTGTCGTGACAATTGTCTTGACGATGAAGTCTCCCGGTTGCATCTTGCCGGTCTGCTTGCGGTTCTTGATGATATAGTAGAGGAATAGCAAGCATGTCTGGTTGCCGTTGATTAATATCCATTCGCCCTTGTCGTTATTGCAAGCCATACCTACGCGGTCTGCATCGGGGTCACTTGCCATGACAATGTCTGCGTCAAGTTCTTTGGCGTCGCGCAAAGCCAAGGTGAGGGCTTCTCCGTTTTCGGGGTTCGGGCTTTTCACTGTCGGGAAATCACCGCTCTTCACCATTTGTTCTTTCACGCAATGCACGTTTTCAAAGCCCCATACTTTCAAGCTTCTCGGAATGAGCATCATGCCAGTGCCGTGGAGTGGTGTGTAGACAATCTTCAGGTCTTTCTGACGTGCAATCACTTCGGGGTCAATTGATATGGTGTGAACCTTTTCCAAATAGAGCTTGTCGATGTCTTCGCCTATGATTTCGATGAGCTGCTTGTTGCCTTCGAACTTCACGTCCTCTACCTTCACCTTGTTCACCTCGTCGATGATGCCCGTATCGTGTGGCGCAAGCACCTGTGCACCATCTTCCCAATAGGCCTTGTAGCCGTTGTATTCACGCGGATTGTGCGATGCTGTGATGTTTACACCAGCTTGGCATCCCAGCTCTCTGATTGCAAACGAACACTCCGGAGTGGGGCGCATGTCGTCAAACAGATATGCCTTTATTCCGTTAGCCGAAAATATGTCGGCCACAGTTTCTGCGAAAAGGCGGCTGTTGTTGCGGCAGTCGTGGCATACTACTACCGAAATTGAGTCGCGGTCGGCGAAATTCTTTCTCAGATAGTTGGCAAAGCCTTGTGTTGCCATGCCCACAGTGTATATGTTCATGCGGTTGCTGCCGGCTCCCATGATGCCGCGAAGTCCGCCGGTACCGAATTCCAAGTCTTTGTAGAAACATTCAATGAGGTCTGTCTTGTCGTCATTGTCAAGCATGGTCTGTACGCTCTTTCTTGTTTCCTCGTCAAAAGACGGCGACAGCCACTCATTGGCTTTAGCCACACATTGGGCTATGAGTTCGTTTTTGTTTTCCATAATTTCCTATTATGTTTAAGTTAATGTTGTGTCAAAATAGTACCCACAAAGATATGAATAAATAGTGAAACGGCACAGTAATATTTTGTTTTTTTTCGGCCTTTCCATATGTAACCAAGCATGTAATCAACGAAAAAATAGCAATGAAATTAAGAAATTACGTCTTTGCACAATTTTCTTTCGACCAGACGTTTGGCATGTCGATAAATTTTCGTACCTTTTCTTTTAAAAGAAATCTGATTTCGTCTATGTGTAACAATACTTCAAGAAAAAAACATCATTATCGCGAACTTCTCTCCATTGGCATTCCGGTCATAATAGGCCAGCTTGGCACAATAGTGTTAGGTTTTGCCGATACGCTGATGATAGGACATCATGACACCAACGAATTGGCGGCGGCAGGACTGGTAAACAACATCTTTACCCTTGTCCTCGTTTCCTACATGGGCTTCTCCTACGGTCTTACTCCAGTTATCGGCCGCCTCTACGGCATGGGACATACCGGCGAAATAG
>CAVDJG010000180.1:0-5094 GCA_963609005.1 Acidaminococcaceae bacterium | reverse complement strand
GAGACAGGTGCACTATGCGGTAGGCTTTCACGTTGGCATCGTCGTCGAGGTTGAATATCACCGAGAAGGCGAGCTTTTCCTCGTTGGGGCGCAGCGAGCAGATGAAGTTGCACAGGCGTTCGGGCAGCATGGGAATGGTGCGGTCAACGAGATACACGCTCGTGGCGCGCTTCACGGCTTCCTTGTCGATTACCGACCCTTCCTTGACATAGTGCGACACGTCGGCTATGTGCACGCCCACCTCCCACAGGCCGTCTTTGAGCGGCTTAATTGAGAGCGCGTCGTCGAAGTCCTTGGCGTCGCGGGGGTCGATGGTGCAGGTGAAGGTGCTGCGGAAATCCTCGCGCTCGGCATAGTCGGCGGGCGTAATCTCGCCGGTTATCTTCTCGGCAGCCTCTTCCACGTTCTTAGGATACTTGTAGGGAAGGCCATACTGGGCCAGGATGGTGTTCATCTCAACGTCGTTGTCGCCCGACTTGCCGAGCACGTCAACCACCTCGCCTATCATGTTGCGGTGCTCGGCATCGGGCCACTGCATTATCTTCACCACGGCATTGTCGCCGTCCTTGCCGCCCTTGAGCTTGCGGCGCGGGATGATGATGCTGCTCGGAAGCACATTGCTCGGCGAAACGAGAAACACGAGGTCGTGGTCGAAGCTCAGACGGCCCACGAAGGTGTCCTTGGCGCGGCTTAGAATTTCAATCACCTGTGCCTCGTTTATGTGGTTCTTGCGGCGCGCCATGCACGAGAAGCGCACGCGGTCGCCGGTGAGTGCCCACATGGAGTTGCGCTCGGCCACAAACACGGGCTTGTCGTCACCGTCGGCAGTAACCGAGTTCTTTCCGTTGGCCTTGCGTTGGAACGTGCCTTCCTGCACCTGGCACTTGGTGTTGAGCTGGTAGGAGTTGTCGGAAACACGGGCCAGGAAATTGTCCCAGGCCATTTCTTCCATGATGTCGATGGCAAGCATCTTGAGCGGATGCGTGTCGAGATGGAGCGTGCGGAAGATTTCCTTGAAGGTGAAGGTCTTGCCGGGACTCGAAGTGAAGAATTCCTCAAGCTTTTGCGAAAGCTGTTTCTTTGTCATGCGTTTGCCGCCTTTCTTGCCTTTTCCCATATCTTTTTCTTTTTTATGTCGTATTGTCGTGAAAGGCCGGCCGAAACTGCCTGCCGCGCCTTGTTGCACATTGCAAATAAACAAAAAAGAATTGAGATATGCATGTCCCGTAACGATTATTTTGCATAAAATTAGTAACTTTGCAGCCAATCACATTATCCGCCAGCAATGACAAACAAGATTTTGGTGACCGGAGCCAGCGGCTTCATAGGCAGCTTCATAGTTGAAGAAGCCCTGAAGCGCGGCATGGAGGTGTGGGCCGCAGTGCGCGCCACAAGCTCCCGGCGTTACCTCAGCGACAAGCGCATTAACTTTATCGAACTTGACTTCGACTCCGAACCTGCGCTGCGAAAGCAGCTCGAAGGGCGGGAGTTTGACTATGTGGTGCATGCAGCAGGCGTGACGAAATGCCTCGACAAGGCCGACTTCAAACGGGTGAACACCGTGGGGACGCGCAATCTCGTCGAAGCGCTGCTCTCACTGCACATGCCCATAAGAAGATTTGTATATCTCAGTTCGCTAAGCGTGTACGGGGCCATACACGAGGACATGCCCTACCAGGACATAAGCGAGCACGATTTTCCGCGGCCCAACACCGCCTACGGCAAAAGCAAGCTCGAGGCCGAGCGCTATCTCGACTCCATAGGCAACGATTTCCCCTACATCATTCTGCGCCCCACGGGCGTCTACGGTCCGCGCGAACGCGACTATTTTCTCATGGCAAAGAGCATAGCGCAGCACATCGACTTCGCCGTGGGCTTCAAGCGGCAGGACATCACGTTTGTGTATGTGCTCGATGTGGTGCAGGCCGTGTTCCTCGCACTCGACAGGGGCATGAGCGGCCGCAAGTATTTCCTTACCGACGGCGAGGTGTACCAGTCATCGGATTTCAGCCATCTGCTCAAGGAAAACATGGGCACAAGCTGGGTGTTGCGCATAACCGCCCCGGTGTGGGTGCTCAAGGCGGTGACTTTCGTGGGCGAAAGGATAAGCAGACTGACGCACAGGCCCACCGCCCTGAACGGCGACAAATATAACATACTGCGGCAACGCAACTGGCGGTGCGACATAGAGCCGGCCGTTGACGAGCTGGGCTACCACCCCCACTACAAGCTTGCCGAGGGAGTGCGAGACACCGTGAAATGGTATAAGGATAACAAATGGCTGTAGAAACGGCGACAGCATGACCGTTGTTGCATGAAAAGGAAATTCCGCCACCGATGAAATTACTGAAAGACCTGTTTGCTATAGAGAAGAAGCCGAAGCGCGGACTGTTTGCGCTGGAATGGCTCGTGCTCGCATATATGACGCTGACACTGCTCATCGTCCTGTTCACCTACACCAAGCTGGCCAACCCCGACGCTCTCGTGTGGGGACGGCTGCGCATAGGCATCACCACCATAACGATGTGGATTGTCTACCGGCTCGTGCCGTGCAGAATAACAAGGTGCGCCCGCGTGGTGGTGCAGATGTCGCTGCTCGCATGGTGGTATCCCGACACCTACGAACTGAACAGAATTTATCCCAACCTCGACCATCTGTTCTGCGCGTGGGAACAAAGCATCTTCGGCTGCCAGCCAGCGCTCTCGTTCTCGGCCGCACTGCCGTCGCCGGTGGTGAGCGAACTCATGGACATGGGCTACGCCTCATACTATCCCATGATTGCCGCCGTAGTGTTTTTCTATTTCTTTGCCCGTTACAAGGAGTTTGAACGGTGCGCGGTGGTGATACTCGCGTCGTTCTTCCTGTTCTATGTAGTGTTTATCTTCGTGCCGGTGGCAGGCCCTACGTTCTACTACAAGGCCGTGGGCATTGACAGCATAGCGCATGGCGTGTTTCCGAGCCTAAACGACTACTTCAACTTCCACCGCGAATGTCTGCCCGCACCGGGCTACACCGACGGGTTCTTCTACGAAATGGTGGAACAGGCCAAAGCGGCCGGCGAGAGGCCAACGGCGGCTTTCCCGTCGTCGCATGTGGGCGTATCGACAGTGTGCATGCTGATGGCATGGCACACGCGCAACCGCCGCTTGCTGCTGTGTCTGCTCCCGTTCTATGTGCTGCTCTGCTTCTCCACCGTCTACATCCAGGCCCACTACGCCATCGATGCCATTGCCGGACTTGTGAGCGGAACGGCCATATATTTCGCACTCATGGCCGCCACGGCACGCATGAAAGGCTGAAAGTTTTTTACCGGACACCAATAAAAGCAAACGCGTCCTGCCCCAGAATCTTGGAAACAAGGCTCCGGGGCAGGACGCGTTATATGGTTTACGGTCAGAATTCGATGTAGGGTTCGAGCCGCTGCAAGTCGGTTTCGGAAAATTCTTTCATAAGGCGCAGGTCGGACATTCCGCCCAAATTGCCGCGCAGACGGCGGAAATCGACAATGGCACGCGCCTGGTAGAAATTGATGTAGGGGTGGCTGCGCAACTGAGCGAGCGTGAGACGGTTGACATTGATCTTGCGCACAGAGCTTGCATCAACCTCGAAATAGGGCAAAGCCTGCTGCGGAAACTGGTCTATTTCCAGAAGCTGTGAGGTGCTTGCGAAGCCGCCCAAACGCGCGCGAAGCTCCACTATCTTGCGCGCATAATGGCTGCCCACACCGGGCACACGCTTCAATGCGACAGTGTCGGCAGCATTAAGCGCGAGGTGCTCGCCCTGGCGCATCTTGGGAGTGTAGCGCGCCGTGTCGCGATGGGGTGCGTCAGACACGTAGCTCACGACTGATGCAGCCGGCAGAAAGTCGGCCGAAATCTTTATGTGGGGCTCAAGAGCACGGTATTCGCCGACGGTAAGTCCTGGAACACGGGCAAAATCGGACGGACGGCTATACTTATTGCCACGCGCCCGATACATGTAGATGCTGCGCACCTGCCACGGCCGTAGGCCAAGGCGCAGCAGTTGGGTGCTGTCGGCAGTGTTGGGGTCGAAATCGAATAGTTCTATCTTGCGCCCTTCCACGGCATAACCGCCAACGCCATCCGTGCCATAGGTGGCGGCACCGCCGCCCGTTCTGACCGTAGAAACGCTGTCGGCAGCCGTCAAAGGGGCGGTGTCGCCACCGCTGCCAAGTCCGACAACGACAAGTGCAGCAACAAACGCCACGGCAACAAGCACATAAACCACACGGCGGTCGTTGCGGTTGAGATAGAAAAATTCTTTTATAAACATAGGCTTTAAGGATTGGCGGCAGTGATCAGACTATGCCAAACTGGTTGAGGAATATCAACAGTATGCACACCGGACACACAAACCGCACACAGAACAGGTAGATGCCGTAGAGCGAACCGCGCAGAAGTCCCCAGTTGGTGAACTCGTCGTGCACGATTTTCTTGGGCACAAACCATCCGAGGAAAATGCATGTGAGAAATCCGCCGACCGGAAGAAGCACCTGGCCGGTAATGAAATCGAACACGTCGAAGAGCGACTTTCCGCACACGGAAAGACCTTCGCACGCACCGAGCGACAACGAGCAGAACGCGCCTATGATGCTGCACACAACAGTGACAATGGCTGCGGCACGCTTGCGCGAGATGTGCATCTCTTCGAAGAAAAACGCCGTTGACACCTCGTGAAGCGAAATGAGCGAAGTGAGTGCCGCAAGACTGAGCAGCGCATAGAACATAACGGCCACGACACTGCCCACCAGCGGCATGCCGCCGAAGGCCTCCTGAAACACGTTGGGAAGGGTGATGAAGATGAGCGAGGGGCCGCTTCCGGGGTTTACGCCCACAGAGAATGCAGCGGGAAATATCATAAGTCCGGCAAGGACTGCTATCACCGTGTCGATGACTGAAATCTGCACGGCCGACTTAAGAAGGTTGGTCTGGCGCGAGAAATAGGAGGCAAAGGTGCAAAGGCAACCCATGCCGAGACTGAGCGAATAGAACGACTGCCCCAACGCGCCCAGGAACACGCTGCGGTTGAGCTGCGAGAAATCGGGACGCAAGAGGAATGCTATGCCCTCAGAG
>CAVDJG010000179.1:0-5099 GCA_963609005.1 Acidaminococcaceae bacterium | reverse complement strand
CCGCGACGGATTGCAAGACCTTATTGTGAGCATCACCCCATTCAAGTATGCCTTCCATCATCTTGGCTTTGGCAAGAATGTCAGCAGAAACAATATGGGCAAGGCGAATGAAAAACTTTGGAGCGTGTAACACCTTAAGGTATGACGTGTAACACCATGTGTAACACCCTAACGGCTTTTTCTGTCACTTTCTGTACTTTTCCGTCCACTTTGGAGACTTCCGCCGGGAAGTTAGACATCTGTGCATAGCCTCAAAACAACCTCGTTTGAGCGGGCTAGTCGTTGAAACACAACTGTATAGATATAAAAAGAGGACTTTACTCGAAGTAAAGTCCTCTATAATATTTGTGATCCGCTTGGGGCTCGAACCCAAGACCCCAACATTAAAAGTGTTGTGCTCTACCAGCTGAGCTAGCGGATCTCCGTATGTGCTTAGGTATTATCCTAAAAGCGAGTGCAAAGGTAGTGTTTTTTTTCTTAACAGCAAAATTATTCTGTGCTTTTTTGTTTAATTATTTGTTTTTTTACTGGCTTCATTGAGATTTTGGTTGCCTTTTTCATAGTCCTTAGTTACATACCGTTGCCAATAAGCCATAAGCAAAGTGGTCAACGGAAGGGCTACAATAAGTCCGATGAAGCCAAGCAGTGCGCCCCATACCGAGAGCGACAACAACAAGATTGCAGGGTTGAGCCCCATGGCCTTACCCATGATTTTGGGCGTTACAATCATGTCGGTTATAATCTGTACGACAATGAACAATCCCACTGCCAACCCGAATACCACCCAAAAATTCTGACCCGTATCGGCTGCTTTCAACATTGCGAGGAAAGCGGTTGGAATAAGGGCAAACGTGTGCAAGTATGGCACAAGATCCATAACACCTATTAATATGCCAAGACCTATTGCCATTGGAAAATCCATCAGACTGAATCCTATGCAGAACATAATGCCCATGCACAATGCCACAAGACATTGCCCTCGGATGTAGTTGTTGAGTTCACGTTCAACGTCCTGCATAAGTTCATGCCAGAACGGGCGGTGTTTCGGGGGAAAGATGCGTATCCAGTTGGTGGTGAGATACTCGTAGTCGAGCAATATAAAGAAGATGTAAAGCAATGTTATGCACGAGGCCACAATGCTTATAACGACATTTGCGGTTTGCCCTACCACGGCAAATACCTTCGGCATTGTCGATTTCAGAGTGTCGGTAAAGTCACGACTTTTAAAAAAACGTTCAATTTCGGTCTGATTGTCGCCTATCCACTTCTTCACAAGTGCGGTCAGATCGTTGGTGTGTGTGGTTTGATGCAGCCAGTGCATAAGAACTTCATACAGTTTCTGGAACTGTTCTATCATCGGCGGTATGATGAAATACACCATGAGTGCCACCACACCTACCACGAGGAGCAATGTAAGTATTATTGCGAGAGCCCTCACCTTTATGTGCATGCGGTATTGGATGAACTTGACTATCGGGTAGAGCAAGTAGGCGAAAAGCCATGCTATGAAAAACGGCAGAAGCACTCCGCTGAGATAGTTCATCACAAAGAGCACGGCCAATACCATGAGCGTGACAAGTGTGCCGCGTATGAACCTGTCGAAAGTTATTTTTTGGTCAAGCATATATTGTCGGTTATTAAGATGTGGAACAATCGTGTAGCAGGTCCGACGCAACCAACGGCATGTCTTATTTTTCTACCATGTGCAATGCCTTGCGGTAGCACTCGCGGCAGAGCGGCTCATATTCCGACTGTTCGCCAAGCAACACCCGTTCGTCATCGCTGACAAGCCTGTGGCTCACATAGGCCAGTGCACCACATTTCACGCATATTGCGTGCACTTTGGTCACCTCGTCGGCCACCGAGCACAAAGCCGGAATAGGCCCAAAAGGCACTCCCTTGAAATCCATGTCAAGTCCGGCTGCAATTACCCTTGTCCCGTTATAAGCCAAAACGTTGCATATATCGACAAGGTCTTCATCGAAGAACTGCGCTTCGTCAATGCCCACCACATCATATCCCGAGGCATTGGAAAGAATGTCGCTGGCCGACGATACGGGTATTGACTCTATAAGGTTTTTGTCGTGACTCACCACATTCACGTCAGAATAGCGCGTATCTATGACAGGCTTGAAGATTCCTACTTTCTGCCGTGCAAACTTTGCGCGCCTCATACGCCGGATCAACTCTTCTGTCTTGCCCGAAAACATCGACCCGCATATAACTTCTATCCTTCCGTGGCGATGTGGTTCGCCTGCTAAATTCACTGTCATAACAAGTGCAAAATTACAAAGACGTTTTAAAAAATGCAAAGAAAGCGTTGCTTTTTTTGTCAATGGCAAGGAAATGTATATTTTTGTCTTTCATATGGGGATATTGTATATTGTGCCCACTCCGGTGGGTAATATGGAAGACATGACATTTCGGGCCGTGCGTGTTTTGAAAGAGGCCGACCTTGTGCTCGCCGAAGACACGCGCACATCGGGCATTCTTCTCAAGCATTTCGACATACAGAACAGGCTCATGTCGCATCACAAGTTCAACGAGCATGGCACGAGTGCTGGCATTGTCGAGCGTCTTAAGGCCGGGCAAAACATTGCCCTGATTAGCGACGCCGGCACACCCGGCATAAGCGACCCCGGATTTTTTCTGGCCCGTGAAGCTGCGCGTGCCGGCATTACGGTGCAGTGTCTGCCGGGGGCCACGGCATGCATTCCGGCCATTGTGTCGTCGGGACTTCCTTGCGACCGTTTCTGCTTTGAAGGTTTTCTTCCGCAGAAGAAAGGCCGGCAGACCCTGCTTAATGCCTTGCGCGACGAGCCTCGCACCATGGTGTTTTACGAATCCCCCTACCGTCTGGTCAAGACCCTGACACAATTTGCCGATGTGTTCGGTGCCGACAGACAGTGCAGTGTTTGCCGTGAAATATCCAAGGTGCACGAAGAAAGCGTGCGTGGCAGTCTCGCCGAGGTGGTGCAGCATTTCACCGACACTGAACCGCGCGGCGAAATCGTGATTGTAGTGGCAGGAAACAATGTCAAGAAAAAAACTTAAAACAGAAATGATATGAAACATCTAAAGCTATTGGTTGTCGCATTGGCCGCCGTCAGTCTTGCCGCTTGCGGCAGTAGAGAGAAAAGCTCCGATTTGGCAAACATTGAGCAGAGCGACTCTTTGCAGCGCATTATCTCGCAAAAAGACAACGAGATTAATGACATCATGGAGACATTCAACCAAATACAGGAGGGTTTGCGTGAGATAAATGAGGCCGAGAACCGCGTGAATATCGTAAAATCGGGCGAGGGAGCTGATAAGCGTCACCAGATTATTGAGAACATACAGTTCATATCAAGCACGATGAAGCAAAACCGCGCACTCATCGCAAAGTTGCGCCAACAATTGCGCGAGGGGTCGGTAAAGGGCGATCAACTAAAAAAAACTATCGATAATCTCGTGAAGCAACTTGACGAGAAAGACCTGCAACTGCGTCAACTCCGTGCCGAGCTTGATGCCAAGGACATACATATTGCAGCTCTCGACGAAACGATAAACAATCTGAACAGCAATGTAAGCAATCTGAAAACAGAATCGTCGCAGAAGACTGAAACGATAAATGCCCAGGACAAGCAGCTCAACACTGCATGGTTTGTTTTTGGCACGAAGAAGGAATTGAAGGAGCAACGCATCATCGACGGCAACAAGGTGCTTGAATCTAATTTCAACAAAAGCTATTTCACCAAGATTGACATACGCATAGAAAAAGAGGTGAAACTGTTTTCAAAGTCAGCCAAGATTCTCACCATGCACCCGTCAAGCAGTTACACACTTGATCGTGATGCCAACAAAATGTATGTGCTGCGCATAACAAACCCCCAGTTGTTCTGGTCGACAAGCAAATATCTGGTGATAGTCGTGAAATAAACGAAATAAGCAAATCACTAGGGGATGTGTCAAACTCCACTTTGAAACAAGGTTGTTTCAAAGTGGAGTTTTTGTTTAAATGACGTCACTGACGATTACATTACTAAATCCTAAACTTTAGTATATACGTCTAT
This sequence comes from Acidaminococcaceae bacterium, assembly GCA_963609005.1. Taxonomy (GTDB): domain Bacteria; phylum Bacteroidota; class Bacteroidia; order Bacteroidales; family Bacteroidaceae; genus Prevotella. The sequence continues at coordinate 1,044 of CAVDJG010000179.1, read as the reverse complement.
ATACGTCAAGCGTTTCTGTTACAAGGGCCACGCCACATTCCACAATACAGAAAAACGGCCCGCAACCATTGTTGAATTTACTTGGTTGCGGGCCGTTTAGTTGACTTTTGTCACCGTAGGGCTGACATTTTCATTGTTATTTCTTCAGTACTTTGTCAATGCTGCGGGTGCCGTCGGCATACTCAACAGTGCGCACATAAATGCCTTTCGAAGGCTTTGACACGCGGCGTCCCGACAAGTCGGTGTACACAACCGACTTCAACTCCTTGGCAACGGCAGTCTCGCTCACGCCGTCGGTCACGTTATATGTCACGAGATTGGACACAAGGCGGCGGTCGCCGTCAAGATAGAACTCCTGAAGACCGAAATTCAAGACATCGGTATAGAAATACACCCGGCGCACATTGCCGTCAACCTCAAAATCGTAGGCAGCGAAACTGTAAGGCACATCAGTCATCGATCCCGTTACGCCTTGATATTCATCCTCGTTGAAAGTCATCACCTTTCCGTCGAAATACAGATTATAGTACAGATTTTCGGGGTCGAGATAATTTCCGTCATAGTCGGTTCTCGACAGTTCAAATTGTATTCCGCCATATCCGAGGAAATCAAGATAAGGCATATAGCTTGTGAATTTAGGGTCGCTAGGAGCGCCCACATTCTCAGTCCATGCATAAATCACGGGAGCAATATACGAGTCTACCGGATAGCTTGACAACAGTCTGTTGCCAGTATTTACTACAAGGTTCTGGCTTGTAGAATAAGTGTCTGTCGTGGCATTGTACGAGAACGTTATTGGCGTGTCAACAATATACAGGCTATCAGTAACCCCGTCAATTTCCTTTGTCTGCTCGTATGCATACAGATAGGCGTGCATCAACATTGTGGAGTCTACTCCCATATACTGACCGGCATCAAGAACTACATTGTCGCCGTCTTTCTTTCCCTTCACCCATACATCCGGCAAGCTCTCTGTGAGGCCGCCGAAATACACTTCGTCACCCTCAACGGCCACACGCATGGTGTGCAGCACCTCGCCCGAAC
>CAVDJG010000178.1:0-5123 GCA_963609005.1 Acidaminococcaceae bacterium | reverse complement strand
ATGCAATGCATGCGTGTCGCGTCTGCTGCACGCGCCGGTGAAGGCTTGGGCTGCCGCAAGAAAGCATGTGATTGGCATGCAATGTTTAGTTGCGTGGAGTTTTGTCGCTTCTTTTTTGTGCGGAACAGTTGTTGAAGAAAATCTCTTTCGCGGTTTTATATCCAATGACAAAAGCCCACAGCAAGGCAAACACCGTAGCTGAAATGAGGGTGCGCTTAAATGAAAACGCAGTGCCGAAAAGATTGTCGACAAGGAAAATACCGATAAAATATAAAAGGTAGAACATGAAGATACGGAAAATAACCTGTACTGCTGTGCGTGTTATTCTTTTCATAATTCATGCCTTTTAAAGTGAATGAAGTCGCGGTTCTGCCGTTTGTCAAGTGGTGCGGCTACGGTGGTTGCGGCGTGTCAATGCACGTCTTCGTAGTCAACATATTCGCCTTCGTCTTTCGGGAATATCTTCTTTTGCATGTCTTGCTGGCTCCGGGTGTCGTAAAGTTCCTCGTCGCCCATGTCGCTTGCCGTCACTTTCTGGCCTCGACCTTGTGCTTGCCGGCTGGTGCCGCGCCGTTCTCCGGTCTTGCCGGCAGTGCCGCCCATGAACCGTCTTGCGGTTCTGTGCAGCGTGAATATGAAATAGATTATCGTGGCCACTACAACTGCAATGGCCGCAACAATGCATAGAAGAAAGAATCCCAATATGTGCATTTCTTATGATTTTGACGGTAAATGTAATGCAAGTACCTCAAAATGTGTGCCAAACTGCATCATTCGGCCCTTTTGGCGTGGCGCATGGCGATAATTGCAGAGCACAGAAGGTAGAGCGTTATTATCATCCAGAAGCTCTCGAAGAGGCCGAATGCCACTATGAAGCCGGCCGACACGGCAATGAATGTGTAGCGCACTTCGTTGCCTTTCCATCCCCATTGCTTGAATTTCAGGGCAAACATGGGCAGCTCGCACACCATGAGCCAGCTTGACAGGCACACCATGCCGAGAAGTGCGATCACCATGTAGGGCGACGACTCCACCTCGTTGACGCGTGAAACCATGAGCGAGCCCCAGAAAAGGGCGTTTGCCGGGGTGGGCAATCCTATGAACGATGTGGTTTGACGAGTGTCGAGGTTGAACTTGGCAAGGCGCAGTGCGGCAAACGCCGCCATTACGAATGCAAAATAGGGAAGCCACGGGCGCAGCGGTTCAAGGAATTGCGGGTAATCCATGACCTTGAGTTCGGCAAAGACTATGGCCGCCGGTGCAAGTCCGAAGGTAATGTCGTCGGCCAGCGAGTCAAGCTCCTTGCCTATCGGCGACGACACTTTCAGGAGGCGTGCGCTCATTCCGTCGAAGAAATCGAACACTGCCCCCACGATTATCCATACCAATGCGAGGGTCGCGTCGCCGCCTATTGCACATACGGTGGCTATTGAGCCCGACACGAGATTGGCGCATGTTATTGAGTTGGGGATGTTGCGTGTGATTAAATTTGCCATGTTCTTGTTTTTGTGGGATGCCCGGTGTGTTGTCATTTCAGCTTGGCAATCACGGTCTGGTCGCCCGTGGTTGTCTGGCCCATCTTAACGCATATTTCGGTGCCGAGGGGCAGATAGACGTCCACTCTCGACCCGAACTTGATGAAACCGAGGTGCTCGTCGATGTAGCACTCCTCGCCTTCCTTGGCGTAGGTCACTATGCGGCGCGCCACGGCACCTGCTATCTGGCGGCACAGGATGTCGGTACCGTCGGGCGTAGTTATCACGATGTCGGCGCGTTCGTTCTCTTCGCTTGCCTTAGGCAGCCATGCCTTGTGGAAGTTTCCGTTGTGGTGTGCCACCGATTTCACCTTTCCGTCAACCGGAAACCAGTTGGCGTGTACGTTGAAAAGGCTCATGAATATGCTCACCATGATGCGGCGATCGTGGAAATACTCGTCTTCGTCAACTTCCTCAATCACCACAATGCGGCCGTCGGCAGGAGCCACCACGATTTTCTCGGTGTCTTCCTGCGGGAAATAACGAATGGGACATCTGAAGAAATTAACGACTATCGCGTAGACGGCGCAGGCCAGTACAACGAAGCACCAGAACGGAGCGCGGTTGTCGGGAATGCGCCACAGAAGCAGGGCGATGGCCGCGAAGACGATGAATCCGTACACAAGTGTGTCGGTGCCTTCACGGTGAAGGCGTATCTTTTTGAGTTTCTTTATTCTCTTTATCATAGTAGTCGGCGTAAAGCTAACCGTGGTAAAACGTTTCGGGTGGATGCCGCGCCATGCCTTTCCGGACTGTCCCGGAGGCTTGCCGTGCGGCCCGCTTCAAGCAAAAACAGTGCCAGTGCCGTGAAACGGAAATTTGCCTCCGGCTTACGGGAGCGGCCTATCCTGTGCAAAGTTAGGGCTTTTTTGCCTATTCAGCAAATTTTCAGTGCTTTCTTTTGGCTATCTCGTTTTTTAGGACTAACTTTGATTTCAAAATGACCGTATAATGCAAGACTTCGTACACCTACACGTACACACATATTACTCTATCCTCGACGGCCAGTCGAGCGTGCAGAAAATAGTCGACAAAGCCGTTGCCGACGGCATGCGCGGCATGGCAATAACCGACCACGGCAATATGTTCGGCGTGAAAGAACTGTACAACTATTGCAAAAAGGTGAACTCCAAACGCAAGGAGGAGGGCAAGGATCCGTTCAAACCCATATTCGGCTGCGAGATGTATGTGGCGCGCCGCAAGAAAAGCGACCGCGTGAAGGAGAAGGGCGACATGAGTGGTTATCACCTCATAGTGCTCGCTAAGAACTACAACGGATACAAGAACCTCATAAAACTCGTGTCGCGTGCATGGGTTGACGGCTACTACCAGCGGCCGCGTACCGACCGCGACGACCTCGAACGCTACCACGACGACCTCATAGTGTGCTCGGCGTGCATCGCCGGCGAAGTGCCCGCGAAGATCCTCAAAGGCGACATCGAAGGCGCACGCGAGGCCGTGGAATGGTATAAGCGGGTGTTCGGCGACGACTATTATCTTGAACTTCAGCGCCACGAGGTGAAAGATCCCAACCAAAGGGCCAACCGCGAAACGTTCCCGTTGCAGCAACGTGCCAACAAAGTGCTGGTGGAGTTGGCACACGAGTATGGCATAAAACTCGTGTGCACCAACGATGCCCATTTCGTGGACAAGGAGAATGCCGAGGCCCACGACCACCTGCTCTGTCTCGCTACGGGCAAAGACCTCGACGACCCAAAGCGCATGCTCTATTCAAAGCAGGAGTGGTTTAAGACGCGGGAGGAAATGAACGAGGTGTTCGCCGACGTGCCCGAGGCGCTCAGCAACACTGTCGAGGTGCTCGACAAGGTGGAATTTTACAGCATCGACCACGCTCCTATCATGCCGTTCTTCCCCATTCCCGAGGAATTCGGAACCGAAGAAGACACGCGCAGGAAGTTCACCGAGCAGCAACTCTACGACGAGTTCACGCGCGACGAGAACGGCAACGAGATAATGACCAAGGAGGAGGCCGACAAGAAAATAGCCAAACTTGGAGGCTACGACAAGATTTACCGCATAAAGTTTGAGGCCGACTACCTCGCGAAACTCGCCTACGACGGCGCGCGGAAACTCTATGGCGACCCTATCCCCGACGACGTGCGCGAGCGCGTGAAGTTTGAACTTCACATCATGAAGACAATGGGTTTCCCCGGCTACTTCCTCATCGTGCAGGACTTCATCAATTCTGCCCGCGACAAATTGGGCGTGATGGTGGGGCCGGGACGTGGCTCGGCTGCCGGATCGGTGGTGGCCTATTGCCTCGGAATAACCAAAATCGACCCTATAAAATATGACTTGCTTTTCGAGCGTTTCCTGAATCCCGACCGTATCTCGCTGCCCGATATCGACACCGACTTCGACGACGACGGACGCGGAAAGGTGCTCGAATGGGTGGAGGACAAGTACGGACACGACAAAGTGGCGCACATCATCACCTATGGAACGATGGCCACTAAAAACTCGATTAAAGATGTGGCGCGTGTAGAAAAACTGCCTCTCGCCAAGTCGAACGAACTGTGCAAGGCCATTCCCGACAAACTGCCCGACGGGGCAAAGATGAACCTGCCCAATGCCATAAAGTATGTGCCGGAACTGAGGGAAGCCGAGGCAAGCAGCGACCCGAAGCTGAGCAACACAATAAAATATGCCAAGATGCTCGAGGGAACAGTGCGCGGAACGGGCATACATGCGTGCGGAACAATCATCTGCCGCGATGCAATCAGCGACTGGGTGCCCGTGAGTACAGCCGAGGACAAGTCTGACCCGGGGCACAAACTCCTTGCCACACAATACGACGGACACGTTATCGAGGAGACCGGACTTATAAAGATGGACTTCCTCGGACTTTCCACTTTGTCTATATTAAAGGAGGCTGTGGAGAACGTGAAGATAACGCGCGGCATAGAAATCGACCTCGACAACATTCCAATCGACGACGAACTCACCTACAAACTCTACCAGGAAGGACGCACCATAGGCACGTTCCAGTTTGAGTCGGCAGGCATGCAGAAGTATCTTCGTGAGCTGCATCCGACGGTATTCGAAGACCTTATCGCCATGAACGCACTCTATCGGCCGGGCCCTATGGACTATATCCCGTCGTTCATAGCGCGCAAAAACGGCAAAGAGGAGATAACCTACGACATCCCGTGCATGGAGCGTTACCTCAAAGACACTTATGGCATCACCGTATATCAGGAGCAAGTCATGCTCCTTTCGCGCCAGCTTGCCAATTTCACCCGCGGTGAAAGCGACGCATTGCGCAAGGCCATGGGAAAGAAGAAAAAGGCCATCGTCGATGCGATGAAGCCGAAATTCATTGAAGGCGGAAAGAAAAACGGACACGATCCCAAGGTGCTTGAGAAGATATGGGCCGATTGGGAGAAGTTTGCCTCCTATGCTTTCAACAAGAGCCACGCCACCTGCTATTCGTGGGTAGCCTATCAGACGGCCTATCTTAAAGCTCATTACCCGGCCGAATTCATGGCCGGCAACATGAGCCGATGCCTCAACGACATAGGAAAGATAACCAAACTCATGTCGGAATGTCAGGCCATGGGCATACAG
>CAVDJG010000177.1:0-5126 GCA_963609005.1 Acidaminococcaceae bacterium | reverse complement strand
TCTACTATTTTATCGCGGTACAATTATGGTACAAATATACGATAAAAATCGGTAATTTAGCAAGGATACGGGATAAGGTCATAGAAAACAAATAAGGTGTAACTCATTGAGCTACACCTTATTTGTCTATTTGTTGTTATTGATGTCTATCAGTCCTTACTTGACCTCCTCAAAGTCGGCGTCCTGTATAGTATCGTCCGATTTCTGTTGGTTGCCTGCCTGCTGACCGGCATCTGCGCCATTGAAGCCTTGTGCGCCTGCGCCGGGCTGTGCTCCGCCCTGGTACATCTGGGCACTGGCGGCCTGCATTACCTGGTTGAGGTTGGCAATGGCAGAGTCGATGGCAGCTACGTCGGCAGCCTTGTGGGCATCCTTCAACTGCTGGAGAGCCTGCTCGATGCCGGGCTTCTTGTCGGCGGGAATCTTGTCGCCGTTGTCCTTGAGGAAGTTCTCGGTGGTGAAGATCATCGAGTCGGCCTGATTGAGCTTGTCGATTCTCTCGCGCTCAGCCTTGTCGGAGGCGGCGTTCTGCTCGGCCTCGGCCTTCATGCGGTCGATCTCTTCCTTGCTCAGACCAGACGATGCCTCGATACGGATGGACTGCTCCTTGCCGGTAGCCTTGTCTTTGGCGCTGACGTTGAGAATACCGTTGGCATCGATATCGAAGGTCACCTCAATCTGGGGCACTCCGCGGCGGGCGGGAGCGATGCCTTCGAGGTTGAACTGGCCGATGCTCTTGTTCTGTGCGGCCATGGGGCGCTCGCCCTGCAGCACATGAATGGTCACGGCCGTTTGGTTATCTACGGCTGTTGAGAACACCTCGCTCTTCTTGCAGGGGATAGTGGTGTTGGCATCGATAAGCTTGGTCATTACGCCGTTCAAGGTCTCGATACCGAGGGTCAGCGGGGTAACGTCGAGGAGCACGATGTCGCCTACGCCGCCTTCCTTGTTGAGGATAGCGCCCTGGATGCTGGCACCTACTGCTACCACCTCGTCGGGGTTGACACCCTTTGAAGGCTCCTTGCCGAAGTAGTTCTTGACGAGGGTCTGCACGGCGGGAATACGGCTTGAACCGCCCACGAGGATAACCTCATCGATGTCGGAAGTGCTCAGCTTGGCATCGCGCATGGCGTTCTGGCAAGGCACGAGACAAGCCTGAATGAGGTTGTGTGCCAACTGCTCAAACTGTGAGCGTGTCAAGGTCTTTACCAAGTGCTTAGGCACGCCACCTTCAGCCGAGATATAAGGCAGGTTGATTTCGGTGGAAGTCGTGCTCGACAGTTCTATCTTTGCTTTTTCTGCAGCTTCTTTCAGACGCTGCATTGCCATCGGGTCTTTGCTGAGATCGATGCCTTCGTCGGCCTTGAAGCCGTTAATGAGCCAATCGATGATTACCTGGTCGAAATCGTCGCCACCGAGGTGAGTGTCGCCATTGGTGGAGAGAACTTCAAACACGCCGCCGCCAAACTCAAGAATGGAAATATCGAATGTACCGCCGCCGAGGTCGAACACGGCAATCTTCATGTCCTTGTTGGCCTTGTCAACACCATAGGCGAGAGCTGCGGCAGTAGGTTCGTTCACGATACGGCGAACATTCAAGCCTGCAATCTGTCCAGCTTCCTTTGTTGCCTGACGCTGAGAATCAGAGAAATATGCAGGCACTGTAATCACAGCATCGGTCACTTCCTGACCAAGATAATCCTCGGCAGTTTTCTTCATCTTTTGCAGCACCATGGCAGAAATCTCCTGCGGAGTGTATTTGCGGCCCTCGATGTCCACACGAGGATAACCGCCTTCGTTAGCGACAACAAACGGAACGCGTGTCACTTCCTTTGCACACTGCTCGTAGGTTTCACCCATGAAACGCTTGATAGAATATACGGTGTTCTTCGGGTTGGTGATGGCCTGACGCTTTGCCGGGTCGCCCACCTTACGTTCGCCGTCCTTTACGAAGCCAACCACCGAAGGTGTCGTGCGCTTGCCCTCGCTGTTGGCAATCACTACAGGTTCGTTGCCCTCAAAAACGGCAACACAAGAGTTTGTAGTACCTAAGTCTATTCCAATAATCTTTCCCATATTTGTATGTTTTTTTTATTTTCTGTTTATTGTTTAAGCATCTCCTCAACCAACGCTTTCGCATTGCCTGATGATGTTCGCCATACAACATACAAATGGTGTGCCAAAACACAAACCCAGGCAAAGAAACTGACAAATACAGTCAATTTGCATCTGCCACAATGGCACAAAAACGCATTACAACGGTCATTGGTGTGACATAAATCGCACGCTACACCTGCCAGTTGGCAGTGACATAAAGCGATGGCTTTCCTGCATCACACTGTTTTTTGTGCTCTGCCATTATGACTACTGCATTGTTTTTATTAATTTTGCAGAGTAATCTCAACCATGCCTAAACAATGTCGATATACCTTAGAATTATTGTCACACTCTGCCTAGCTACCACTGTAATGCGAAACGTCACGGCACAGACTTTCATGCCCATCATTTCGCACTACTCCTCGCTCGACTATCACAATGGCCTACAAAACTGGTCGTGCTCACAAGATGCTGCCGGCACGATGTATTTCGGCAACAACGATGGCATACTGGCCTACAACGGCTATTCATGGCAGAGCGCAATGCTGCCAAGCCGTGGCATCGTGCGGGCTATATTTGCCGATGGCAACAGAGTGTATGCCGGAGGTTACACCGATTTCGGCTACTTTGAACGCGACTCATTCGGCATGCTGCGCTACCACTCACTGTGGCCGCGCAACTACCGCGCGCACAACGACGAGGTTTGGAACATAGTGAAAGACGGGCACGGACGGATATGGTTTCAGTCTTTCTCTGCTTATTTCTGCTACGACGGCACGCGCGTGTGCGCATATTATAATAAGGAGAAGAAACCACTGTGGTTTTTCAGCATCGGCGGCAATATCTATGCACAAGTAATCAACGGCGCATTGTGCCGTCTCTCGCAAAACGGCCTTGTGCCCATTGCCCGACGCGAACAATTCGGAAACGACATTGTGATGGGGCTTCATCGGATAGGCCACGACACGCTGCTCGTGGCAACGGCAAGCCATGGTCTTTATGTATATGACGGCACCCAAGCCCGACCGCTTGTCACCGCTGCCGACCATCTGCTGCGCCATTCCATCATCAACCGCACCATAATGCTGTCGCCACGAACTTTTGTGGCTGGCACAATAAAAGGCGGCGTGGTTGCCATAGACACCCGCTCGGGGCAATGCCTGTGGCACTACGACAAGCACAACGGGCTTGGCAACAACACCGTGCTCGGACTTTTTGCCGACCGCTCAGGCAATGTCTGGACGGCACTCGACAACGGTCTGTCAGTGATTCACGCCTCGCTCCCCATTGAGATGGCCCGACTCGACGGCATAGGCATGGTGTATGGCATAGCCAAGCAAGGCAACCTTATTTATCTTGCCACCAACCAGGCCGTGTGGCAATATGACCCCATAACCGCAAGCGTGACCCAAGTGACAGGCAGTGAAGGGCAGAACTGGTATGTGGAACGCTTCGGCGGCCATATACTGGCAGGCAACAATATGGGCATGAAAAACATTAAAGGCACCGAAGCACACGACACCGGCATGCCACCCACGGGCAGCACGGCACTCAGAGAATACAATCTGTTTGGCCAACGCGCGCTCATTGAGGCCACCTACACCACATTCCGCATTTATCGCGAGGTGAACGGACAATGGAAATGTGCCGGCGACATAAAGGGATTCTACGGCCCGGTGCGCGAGTTTGAGATTGACTCGCGCGGAGTGATATGGGCGGCCCACATGAGCAAGGGAATGTATCAGCTTGAACTTTCGCGCGACCTGAGCCAATTCACAAGCGTGCGCCACTACGCATCGCTCGGCAACGGCAGCGAGCAGGCGTTTCATGTGATGAAGGCCGACGGACGTGTGGTGTTTGCCTATGGTGGAGCCCTCTACACCTACGACGACATTGCCCGCCGCATTGTGCCTTACGACGGTTGCGGAAAGCAGGGCAACAACAGTGCAGTTACAGCTGCCATGGTTGACCGAAACACGTTCTGGCTGCTCAATGCCGACGGCTACTGGCTCATGCAGAGCACACGGCAACAGTGCAAAGTGCGGCTACTCATTCCCAACTCAATTTTCAGACAAGAGACAAACACCTACGGCCGTGCCATTTATGTAGACGGGCAACACACCTATTTCTTCCTAAACGATGCTCTCGGACGCTACAACTCCTCACGCCCCATGCCTGCGCCAGCAGGCTACAAGCCGTCGATAGCCTCGGTCACAACACGCAACCGCAACAACGAAACAAAACGTCTGCGCACCGACCGAGCCGAAACTGTTGACGGCAACATCACCGTGAACGTGTCGTTTCCCAACTACAACAACGACCGCCTCACCTTCATCTACACACTGCGCCACGGCAGCGATAGCACCACAACATGTTCCACTGAGCCCACCGTGACTTACTCCAACCTCAATTATGCCGACTACACTCTGCATGTAAACATATGCGACATGACAGGTAAACAACTCGGCGTGGCCACCTATGTCTTTGCCTACCCCACCCCTTTCTATTCCACCGTCTGGGCGTGGCTTGTCTATATAGCCGCCATTTGGATGCTTGTGGTTTTCTACACGCGGTGGCGCACGGCAAAGGTGGTGAAACGCAACCAGAAGAAGGCCGAGCGCGAACTGATGCAGCAAAAGATGAAGGCACTGGAGCAGGAGCGCATTATAGCCGAACAGCAGCAGCGACTGCTCAAAAACGAACTGCAAGTGAAGGGAAAAGACGTGGCAAGCATGGCACTCGACATGGTGGCAATGAAAAACTCTATGGAGAGCGTGCGCGAGCAACTGCTCGAAGGCATGCGCAACGGCACACTGTCGTCGAAGAAAGCCAATCTGATTCTGCAGCAACTGAAAGACAACGACACAGAAATGTTCTGGAGCACCTACCACAACAATTTCGATCTTATACACGAAAATTTCTTCCGCAACCTTCATAAGCATTTCCCCGAACTCACACAGAACGACATGAAGATATGCGCCCTGCTGCGCCTCAACCTCTCCACCAAAGACATCGCCAAGTTCACCCAA
>CAVDJG010000176.1:0-5136 GCA_963609005.1 Acidaminococcaceae bacterium | reverse complement strand
GTGTTGGGACGGTCGTAGTAGGTGAACGCCTTTTCGGCCTCGCTCTTGTCGTTGAGGCGGCACACCACAAGTTCACGGTTGTCGCGCACGGTTATCGTCGCCACTCCGTTGAAATCGTCGCCACCTTCAATGTGGCCTTTTACTGTGGCCAGCGAACCGGCTTTTAGCGTTATGTCGGTGCCGCTGCCGGGGACAGTTCCGTTTATCTCGTCCACTTTTGCGGTGAGCGTGGGCAGGCGGAGTGCGAGTGCAGGATCGCCGAGAAGCGAGTATTGCAGTGAGTTGTTGGCCAGCGACTCGTTGGTCATGCTGTTCTTGGCAAGGCGTTGTGCCTCGCCTATGGTGAGCGGTTTGCCGTCGGAATCGTAGCTTAGCACATAGCGCATGAATGCTTTGTTGAGGATGGTGTTTTGTGCGGCATACACCGTGCGTGTGGTGCCGTAGAAGGCCACCGAGCCTCCGTTCTCGTTAAGCATGGCTGTTTCGCCCACGGTAGGTGTGATGTCGTCAAATGGCATGATGTCGCATGACGCAGTGACCCACAACGGAAGGTTGGTGTTTTTGAATGCCTCGAAATCGCTGAGAACAAGCACTTTCTCGTGCGACAACTGCGTGGCGCTTCCGTGTCCGGCATAATCCATGACGAGAGCACCTTGCTGTTGCTGCTGTTTTATGAGCCGTGTCACCTCGGGATAGGTGTTGCCCGTTGACGATGTTTCGCGTGTGTAGGAGTCCCACATGATTTTCTTCACGAGAAATCCGGGGTGGGTTGATGTCACAAGGTCGGCCACTTGGTTGGCATCGTCCATGTGCTGGTTGCTGTCGCCGTCGTCGCCCATGAAGAAAATGGTGTTTTGCCAGGCTCCGCCGTTCTTGTTCTCGGCATAGGATATGGTCTTGTCAACCAAGACCTTTGCCTCGGCTTCGGTAGTTACGGGGAAACGGCCGATGGCAATGTCGAGCTTGTCCTTGTACAAAGGCTTTAAGCCCTCGCCGTCGTCGAGCATTCCGAAGAATCCGTCGTCGAGGTAGCATGAACGCTTGTCAAACGATTCTTCGCTCTCGTACACAAGCAGATAGTCGTCGGGCGAGAGTGAGCGGCATGCCGAGGTGAGCATTCTGTTGTCCCATACGCAGTCGCCCAGGAGCAGCAGATATTTGGGCATGTCGGCTTCGTTTTGTGCGCGGTCATACAGCATTTTCAGGTAAAGGCGGTATGCACTTGCGTCGGGCGTTCCGCTGGAGAACTCGTTGTAGAGTTCATCGGCAGGAACTATGTTTACGCGCATTGCGTCGTTTTTCTCGTGAAATTCCTTCAGACGCTCAGCCTGTTTCAGCAGTTTCTGTGATGTCGGGATTATGATTACCATGTCGGCTTGGCTGTCGGCATGATGGTCTTGGTTGGTTATGTTGTAGACATATTGTGGGGTGGGGAATGTGCCTTGATTTATGTCGGGCACTGGCTGTGGATTGTTCCACACGAGCGTGGCGAAGTCGAGGCGTAGCGGACCGCCTGATTTCACGGTGAACTTCACCGCGTTCTCGTTCGACAGGTTCTTTACGTTGAATGTAACGTTGCGTTGGCAGGCCATGATGTAGGTGGCGTCGGTAAGGTTGGTGCTTATTGTGCCCACAACCGAGTCGTTGAATGCAACCTCTATCGAACTGCTTGAGCTTGTGGACACGTTTACCGAAAGGCGGGCACTCGTGGCGTTGGTGTTGCCGCCGAGCTTTATCGTGTACGACTCGCCATTGTTAACGCGGTGCGAATCAAACAAGTTGCGGCCACCGTTATACCATGAGTAGCCGTCAACCTCATAGTGAGTGTGGTAGTCGGTGGGCGAGGGATAGAACGAACTTACGAATGTTGCCGAGTCGGCCGATGCCGGTTCGCCGTCGCTTTGGGTTATGAAATAATATCCGTTATCGGAGTATGGGTTGCGCGTGCGGCGCGTTGCGGTGTTGTTACTCCACGAAACCGTACCGAGGGCGTGGAACAACCGCCGTCCGCCAACATTATAGGTGGGCACCTCTTTGAGGTCGTCGTGTGTGGAAATGTCGTCGCCGTCGAGTTTCTCGCTGCGCAGGTTGCCGCCATAGCCGTATATCTTCACCTTGCTGAGGTCGGAAAATCCGGCCTGGCGTATGAGGGCGTCGGTGAGCTGGTAGACCCCCGTCGACGGCACGCTAATCTTTGCCCATCGGCCGGTGGCAAGCACCGAGTGATCGGCATAGCGCGATGCTGCGCCCATGGTGGCATCGGTTTCGGCGCGCAATGGCGCGATTGCGCATGGCGTGGGCACGGCTTCTTTCTTTAGCATGAAGCTTACCATGAGCCGATAGTGTCCGTCGCGGAACACTACCGGGCTGAATGTGGTGAAAAGAAAAGGCTTCTTGCGGTCGTAAACCACGCTTGTTTCCACTTCCGGCATTTCGGGCGGCAGATCCTGGCTGAGCTTCTTGTAGTTGGCAATGTCTTCGGCCGGCATGTCGATAAACTCAGGATAGGCTATCGACACGGTGTAGGTTGAGTCGCGGTAGTTGTCAGTCAGCGGCAGAGTTTGGCTGAATGACGGGATGATGGAGTCGGTCTTGGCCTGCTGAGGGGTCAAGTTGTAGAACGACTGTGCGCTTGCCCCGTGCGTGGCAAACGCAAGTGCCATAACGGCAACTATGTTGGATGAAAATCTTCTCACGGGCATTATTTGCAGTTAAACGACAATACTTTTCTGTCTTCCACGTATCCTTCTATGTGGTCGTCGATGTTTACCGGTCCCGTTCCGGCAGGAGTTCCGGTGTAGAGGATGTCGCCTGTCTTCAGTGTGAAGAATTGGCTGATGTAGGCAATGAGCCTGTCGATGCTGAATGTCATGTCGCTCGTGCATCCTTCCTGCACCGTCTTGCCGTTGATTTCAAGATGAAAATGCAGGGCGTTTGCGTCGCGGAACTTGTCGGCTGACAACCATTCGCCTATTGCGGCCGACCCGTCGAAACCCTTGCACAACTCCCACGGATGGCCGGCGGCGCGCAACCGCTGCTGAAGGTCGCGTGCGGTGAAGTCGACGCCGACAGTCACTGCGTCGTAATACCGCCTCGCAAAACGCTCGGGTATGCTCTTGCCCAGACGGCAGATGCGCACCACGAGCTCGGCCTCGTAGTCGATGCGTCCCATGAAGTCGGGCACGAAAAACGGCTTGCCGTCCTTAAGCAGTGCCGAGTCGGCCTTCGTGAATATCACAGGCTCCTCTGTCTTATATAACGTTCCGTCCAACTCTTTATTGTGTTGGGGATAGTTCATACCTATTGCAAAAATCTTCATGTCGTCTGAATTGTTGCGTTTTGGGCTTTTCCGTGATTTTCTTTTGGGTGGATTCAACAAATTGAATTTGTCAAATTTAATTCATAACTTTCTGTCATTAGTCTATGACATAAGTGTTTGGATGCCACCTTTAAACAAAACGGAGTTATAAAGAGCCCCGCTCCTTATAACTCCGTCTATGTGTGTAATTGTTTGTTCTCGTCGAGAATTAATTACTCGGCAGCAAGGGTGAAGCGCTTGTAAGCGACAATCTTGAGATCCTTGTCCTGCTTTTTGAGGTAGTCGGCAACGCTTTGCTTGTCGCCGTCGCCGAACTGGAACTCCTGGCACACGAGACAGTTCTCTTTCAAGAACTTGCCTACACGGCCTTTTGCGATGTTCTGAATCATGTTCTCGTTGAGGTTGGCGGCCTTCTCTGCCGATACGGTAGCCTTTATCTCGTGGAACTTGTCAGCATCTTCTTTTGTGATCCATCCTTTGCCGATGTTCGACTCGATGTGGTCTTCAGAATCGAAATGGTTGGGGTTGAGGCCTGCTTTCTTCACAGCCACTTCCACAGCCTTTTCTATCTGCTCCTCTTTGGTCTTCTCTACGGCAACCTTGAACTCGTTGTCCTTAACCTCGGCAGGTACAGACTCCTCGTCGAGTGCGATGGGCTTCATTGCGGCAACCTGCATGGCAATCTTGTGGCCAGCCTCAGAGTTGTTGCTGTTGAGCTGCACCATTGTGCAGAGGGTGTGCTTGCCCATGTGGTCGTAAACCTCGATGTTCTCGCCTTCGAGCACGTTGTAGCCGTCAAGCTCCATCTTCTCGCCGGTGATGCCAGAGCGCTGTGTCACAGCAGCCTGCACGTCGCTTTCGCCGAGTGCAAGAGCCTTCACCTCGTCAAGAGTGTGGGCTTTTGCTGCGATTGCAGCGTCGAGGATGTCGCTTGTCAGCTTGATGAAGTCGGCTCCGTTGGCAACGAAGTCGGTCTCGCATTTGAGAGCAATCATGGCAGCAAAGCCGTCAACGTTCTTAACGAGCACACATCCGTTGGATGTCTCGCGGTCGGAACGCTTTGCAGCGATAGCGAGTCCGCGCTCGCGGAGCAGGTCTTTTGCCTTATCGAAATCACCTTCAGCCTCAGTCAGAGCCTTCTTCACGTCAGCGAGTCCGGCACCTGTCATGGCACGAAGTTTCTTGATGTCTTCAATTGAAACAGCCATAGTGTTGTAATGATGTTTTTATAGGTGAATTAATTCGTTGTGATTACTCAGCTGCGGGAGCCTCTTCCTCGGTTGCAGCGGCTTCAGCCTTGGGAGCTTCTGCCTCGTTCTCAGCCTTGGGAGCGTCCTTGCGTGCACGGCGTGTGCGCTTCTTGCCGCCGTCGGCGAGCTCAGCCTGCTCGGCAGATGCCTTCTCGTCGGCCTTCTCCACCTTGCGCTCTTCGAGACCTTCTGCGATAGCTCCGCAGCAAGCGTCGAGGATTACGTTTACAGAGTCCTTTGCGTCGTCGTTTGCGGGAATCACGAAGTCGATGTTGCGCGGGTCGGAGTTGGTGTCAACAATGGCGAACACGGGGATGCCGAGGCGGTTGGCCTCTTTCACTGCGATGTTCTCCTTGAGCACGTCAACTACGAAGAGTGCGCTCGGAAGGCGTGTCAAGTCGGCGATAGAACCAAGGTTCTTCTCCAATTTTGCGCGCTGGCGTGTCACCTGAAGAAGCTCGCGCTTAGAGAGCTTCGAGAATGTTCCGTCGTTCATCAGTTTGTCGATGTTCGCCATTTTCTTCACAGCCTTGCGGATGGTGGGGAAGTTGGTGAGCATACCGCCCG
>CAVDJG010000175.1:0-5137 GCA_963609005.1 Acidaminococcaceae bacterium | reverse complement strand
GCCGACAACAGTGTATATGCCAAGAACATCGTGGCCGACGCCACCTTCAAACTCAAGTTGGAAGGCAAAGAAGTGTCGGTTCCGGCAAAGGTGCGCATGCGCCGGGGCGAGGTTATACGTCTGCAGTTGCTTGTGCCGCTGCTCGGCACCGAGGTGGGACGGCTCGAATTCACCCCTGGACGCGTGCTCGTCATCGACCGCATGCACAAGGAATACATCGAGGAAGACTACTCCAAGGTCACGTTTCTGGCACAAAACGGACTGTCGTTCAACACTCTTGAAGCTCTTTTCTGGAACCAGTTCTTCATTCCCGGAAAGGAAAGCGTGAGCGAGTCGGCACTGCGGCAATTCACCGCCGGGCTCACATCGGGCGGCACCACCGTGCCGGTGACACTGCAAAACGGCAACATGAGCTATTGCTGGACCGCCGACCGCACCACGGCACGCATTGTGGAAACCGACGCCACCTACGGCAGTACGGCCCACGGCACGTCGAAACTCGTGTGGAAATATTCCGACTTCCGCACCATGGGCGTGAAGCAGTTTCCCGCAACGCAGCAACTGTCGCTCACCACAACGATCAACGGCAAGCAACGCAATGCCGAGGTATGGGTGGTGATGAGCAGCATGAAGAACTCCGACGACTGGGAGGCTACCACAAACGTTTCGGCAAAATACAAGCGGGTTGAGGCCGGCGACATACTCAAGAAAATCGCAAGTTACTGATGAGAACATTCGTTATAGCACTCATGGCCGCGCTTGTCGTGGCAGCAGCACCAGCCCAGACGCGCAAGAAGACGGCGGCAAAGACATCTGTCAGCCAGTCGGCACGCACCAAAGGCCAGGCAAAAAAGAACACGGCCAAGAACAAGACGGCGACAAAAAAGAAGTCGACCAAGAAGGGAGATGCGCAGACTTACTCTACGGCCGAGATACGCGGCCTGCAACAACAGAAGTCGAACCTGCAGCGACAGATACGTCAACAGGAGCAGGCTCTGCGTGCCAACCAGGCCGACGTGAAGAAACGGCTCGGCGACTTGCTCGTAATCAACAGCGAAATAGACAAGCACCAGAAAAACATCGACGGCATACAGCAGGACATAACCCACATCGACGGCAACATAAAACTGCTGCGCGCACAGCTCAACAACCTCGAGCAGCAACTCGCCGAGCGCAAGGCAAAATATGTGAAGTCGATGCGCTATGTGGCACGCAAGCACACATTGCAGGAACGGCTCATGTTTATATTCTCGGCAAAAAACCTCGCACAGATGTACCGCCGCATGCGCTTCGTGCGCGAATATGCTGCCTACCAGCGCGCACAGGGCGAGATGGTCAAGACAAAGCAGGTGCAGGTGAACGACAAGCATCAGCAGCTTGAGCAGGTGAAAGGGCACAAAAGCAACCTGCTTTACAAGGGCCAGCAGGAGCGCAAAGCACTCGAAGGCCGTCAGGAGGAGCAGCAGAAAGTGGTGAACACCTTGCAGAAACAGCAGAAAACCATACAGCAGGTGATAGCCAAGCAGCGCAAGGATGCTGCCGCCATAAACGCGCAGATAGACAAACTCGTGGCCGAGGAGGTGGCAAAAGCCCGTGCCCGCGCCGAAGCCGAGGCCAAGCGCAAGGCCGCCGAGGCTGCCGCTGCCGCCAAACGGCGTGCCGAAGAACTTGCACGCAAACGTGCCGAAGCCGAAAAGGCACGGCAGGAAAACGAGCGGCGCATTGCCGAGGCGCGCGAACGGGAGCGTGCCGCCAAGGAAGCGGCAAGGGCAGCGGCCGAGCGTGAGGCCGAAGCACAACGGCAACGCACCGCCGACGAGCAGCGCGCCGCAGCAGCACAGAAAGCCGCCGCCGACCAGAAGGCGCGCGAAGCCGAGGCCGACCGCCTCGCGGCAGAGCGCAAAGCCAAGGCCGACGAGCAGCGCAACAAAAAGGAAATAGCCGATGCAAGCAAAGCGGTGGAACAAACCCAGGCCATGACCTCGGTAGACCGCATGATGAGCGGAGGCTTCGAGGCCAACCGCGGGCGTCTGCCAATGCCCATAACCGGAAGCTACCGCGTGGTGAGCCACTTCGGGCAGAACAGTGTTGAAGGGCTCAAAGGCGTGACAATCGACAACAAGGGCATAAACATAATGGGCTCACCGGGCTGTCAGGCACGCGCCATTTACGACGGCGAAGTGAGCGCAGTGTTCGGCTTCGGCGGTTCGATGGTGGTGATGGTACGCCACGGCATATACATATCGGTATACTGCAACCTGCGCTCGGTAAGCGTGCAACGCGGCCAGAAAGTGTCCACCCGCCAGGCTCTCGGCGCAGTGGCATCCGACAATATATTGCAGTTCCAGTTGCGCCGCAACATGGACAAGCTCAACCCCGAGTCGTGGCTGGGAAGATAGCAGCACACGGCATGCACCGCCACAAACCTGCCCTATAACGGCACATAACGGCAGAAAATGCATGAAATATTTGTGCGAGTAAGGAAATATTAGTAATTTTGCACCGTTCAGTGGAATGAGGGGCTCAGAAGAGCTCCTCATTTTTGGTTTTAATTTCCGCATGTCCGGCCTCGGGCAAAGAGTTCCGCCCATCGTGACCGGCACGGGAATTTTCCTATAATATATAATGTATGATAGACAAAAACGTAGTAAAGAGAATCGTTGATGAATGGCTTGACGGTAAGGAATATTTCCTCGTCGATGTCGAGATAAGCCCCGACGACAAGATTGTAGTCGAAATCGACCATGCCGACGGAGTGTGGATAGAGGACTGCGTTGAACTCAGCCGTTACATTGAGGACCACCTCAGCCGCGACGAGGAAGACTACGAACTTGAAGTGGGCAGTGCCGGCCTTGGACAACCGTTCAAGGTGCCGCAGCAGTATGAGTGCTTCGTGGGCAAAGAAGTAGAGGTGCTCGATGCCGACGGCACCAAAGTGAAGGGCATTCTCAAGAGCGTCGACGGCAACGACTTCACTGTTACCGTTGCCGAGAAGCAGAAAATTGAAGGCAAGAAACGCCCCCAACTCGTGGAAGTTGACCACACCTATCAGATGGACAAAGTGAAATATACAAAATATCTAATAAATTTCAAATAAGGCTATGGCAGCAAAAAAAGAAGATACAGTGAGCATGTTCGACTCGTTCAAGGAGTTTAAGGAAACCAAGAACATCGACCGTACCACTCTTGTGAGCGTGCTTGAGGAGAGTTTCCGCAACGTGCTCGCAAAGATATTCGGCAGTGACGAGAACTTCGACGTCATTGTCAACCCCGACAAAGGCGACTTCGAGATATACCGCAACCGCGTGGTTGTGGCCGACGGTGAGGTGGAAGACGAGAACAAGCAGATTTCTCTCACCGAAGCACGCAAGATACAAGACGACTACGAAGTGGGCGAAGACGTGTCGGAAAGGGTAGATTTCGCCAAGTTCGGCCGCCGCGCCATACTCAACCTGCGCCAGACCCTCGCCTCGAAGATACTCGAGCTGGAGCACGACTCGCTCTACAACAAATACAAAGACCGCGTGGGACAGATCATCGCCGGAGAGGTTTACCAGGTGTGGAAGCGCGAAGTGCTCATCGTCGACGACGAGAACAACGAGCTGCTGCTGCCCAAATCGGAGCAGATTCCGAGCGATGTCTACCGCAAGGGCGAAACAATACGCGCCGTCATAGAGCGTGTTGACAACGAGAACAACAACCCCAAGATAATACTGTCGCGCACAAGCCCCACGTTCCTCCAGCGTCTTCTCGAGGCCGAAGTGCCCGAAATAAGCGACGGCCTCATCTCTATCAAGCGCATAGCACGCATGCCCGGAGAGCGCGCCAAGATAGCAGTGGAGAGCTACGACGACCGCATCGACCCCGTAGGAGCCTGCGTGGGAGTGAAGGGAAGCCGCGTGCACGGCATAGTGCGCGAGCTTTGCAACGAAAACATCGACGTGATTAACTACACGTCAAACACCAAACTCTTCATACAGCGTGCCCTCAGCCCCGCAAAGGTGTCGAGCATCAACATCGACGAAGAGAACCACAAGGCAGAGGTTTACCTCCGTCCCGAAGAAGTGTCGCTCGCCATCGGACGCGGCGGACTCAACATCAAGCTTGCATCAATGCTCACCGAATACACCATCGACGTGTTCCGCGAAGTCAAGGAAGGCGAAGAGGAGGAGGACATCTACCTCGACGAGTTCTCCGACGAAATCGACCAGTGGGTTATCGATGCCGTTAAGGCCATGGGACTCGACACCGCCAAGGCCGTGCTCAACGCCCCGCGCGAAATGCTCGTAGAGAAAGCCGACCTCGAAGAGGAAACGGTTGACAACATGCTCAAGGTGCTGCGCGCCGAGTTTGAGTAGGAGGCGGCAAAGCAGGAGGCGTAGCACAGCTAAGCGGCACGCCTCCTGAAAGCCATAGGGCATGGCATCAAGAATTATCAATTAAAACAAAAAATAAAGCAAGAAAAGGAGAATACGCGCGCAAGGCAGCACCCCGATATGTTTCACGGCGGCACAAACCGGAACATAACGACGGTGCGGACGACGGCAGAAGCCGGAGTTTATTGCCTTCCACGCCATTCTACTTTAAAACAACAAAATATGAGCATCAGATTAAACAAAGCATTACGTGAGTTGAACATCGGGCTCCAGACGGCAGTGGAGTACCTTGAAAAGAAAAGCGAATTGGGCGAGGTGAAGCCGGAACCGAGCTTCAAGTTGAACGACGCCCAGTACGCCGCGCTCGTCAGCGCGTTCCAGCACGACAAGGAGGTGCGCACAGAAGCCGAGAAACTCCTGCAGAAAAAGCCGAAAGAAAAGCAGCACACGGTCGAGCCGAAAGACTCCAACGCCGACCGCTTGCTCACGTCTGCCACCAAGCAGCAGTACAAGCCGCTCGGAAAGATCGACCTCGACAGCATCGGAAAGAAACCTTCCGAGACAGTGAAAGCGACACCTGTGCAAACGAAACATCCTCAGGCTCCGGCCGCTGCCGTAGCCGGCAAAGCCGAGGAACAGAAACCGCAGCCCACAGCACCGCAGACTTCCACACCGAAACCTGCGGCCGAAGTTCCCGCAACAAAGCCCGAACCTCAACCGGCCAAGCCCGTTGCGCCCGCAAAGGAGGCCGACACCGCAAC
>CAVDJG010000174.1:0-5142 GCA_963609005.1 Acidaminococcaceae bacterium | reverse complement strand
GTGGTTCATACCCACATTCCACAACATTACAAAGCTAAGTCCGTTTCTCGGCGCGCTCTGCGTGCTCGCAATATTATGGATTGTAAACGAAGTGGCCAACCGCAAACGCATGGCCACCAACGAGATGGTGCGCCGCAGAACACCACTTGCACTGCAATATGGCGGCGTGCAGACAATACTTTTCGTGCTCGGCATAATGCTCACAGTAGGCGTTATAAGAGAAACGGGAGTGGCGCAGGCCGTAACGAAAGCCGCAGGCCCCTACCTTGACAACCTGCTTGTTGCAGGCACCATCACCGGACTGGCAAGCACCGTGCTCGACAATTTCGCAACGGCAGCCACAATGATTTCATTGCACGGCACTGCATTCAGCGGCGGAATGGCCGACATTGCATCGACAACGATACACGCCAACGATGTGAACGATGCCTACTGGAAAGTGGTGGCCTACGCATCGGCAATGGGCGGAAACGTATTCAGCATCGGCTCAGCAAGCGGATTGGCGCTCATGAAAATCGAACGTATGCGCTTCGGAATGTTTTTCCGCATCGTGGGATGGAAGGCACTCGCCGCTTCGGCAGCCGGGCTCGCAATCTTATGCTTAACATTAAATTAAAATATAAAACAATTGGTTATGGCGAAAATTAAGACAATTGGAATTATGACATCCGGCGGTGACGCGCCGGGAATGAATGCCGCCATACGTGCGGTGACACGCGCAGGCATCTGCAATGGCTTTAACATAAAGGGCATCTATCGCGGATATGACGGACTCATAAACGGCGAGATAGAGGATTTCACCACAGAAAACGTGAGCGGAATAATAATGTCGGGAGGAACAATACTGAAGACCGCACGCTCAAAGGAGTTCATGACCGACGAAGGCAAAGAGAAGGCCTACCAGAATATAGTGTCGCACGGCATCGACGCACTCGTGGTGATTGGCGGAAACGGTTCGCTCACCGGAGCAATGGAGTTTGCCCAAAGATATGATCTGTGCTGCATCGGTCTGCCGGGAACAATCGACAACGACCTCTACGGCACCGACTCTACCATAGGATATGACACCACGATGAACACTATCGTGGAATGTGTAGACCGCATCCGCGACACTGCACAGAGCCACGAACGAATCTTCTTTGTCGAGGTAATGGGACGTGACGCCGGATTTCTTGCACAGAACAGCGCAATAGCAAGCGGCGCAGAAGCAGCCATCATTCCCGAAGACTCAACCGACGTTGACCAGTTGGCACGCTTCATGGAACGAGGCATCCGCAAATCGAAGAAAAGCTGCATCGTTATTGTGTCGGAAAGCCCGAAATGCGGTGCTATGTTCTATGCCGACCGTGTGAAAAAAGAATTCCCGGGCTATGATGTGCGCGTGTCAATACTCGGCCATCTGCAGCGCGGCGGACGCCCAAGCGCACACGACCGAATACTCGCCTCACGCACCGGAGTAGGAGCAATCGAAGCCATACAGCAGGGACAACGCAACGTTATGATAGGCGTGCGCAACAACGAGATTGTGTATGTGCCGCTCAGCGAAGCAATACGCAGCGACAAGCCATTCGACCGCAAGCTTATAAAGGTGCTTGACGAGCTCAGCATCTGACGCGCAAATGCGTATAAAAGAACCGCAAAAATGGCCTTTTTGGAAAGAAAACATGCAATAAACATTAAATGTTTTTTTCCATAAAAATATAGTTGTTATATTTGCAACAGATTAAAAAACAAAAGAAAATATATGTCACAAATCATCGGGCACATTTCTCAGATTATCGGTCCGGTTATCGATGTCTATTTCGACACTGCCGGAAAGAACGCCGAGGAAGTATTGCCTAAAATTCACGAAGCTCTTAAATTGAAACGTCCTAACGGACAAGAGCTTATCATAGAGGTGCAGCAACACATCGGCGAAGACACTGTGCGTTGCGTTGCTATGGACAATACGGACGGACTGCAGCGCGGTTTGGAGGTAATACCTACGGGAAATCCTATCCTCATGCCCGCCGGAGAGCAAATCAAAGGCCGCATGATGAATGTAATAGGACAGCCTATCGACGGCATGGAAAAACTTGACATGCAGGGGGCATATCCCATACACCGCGAAGCGCCCAAGTTTGAAGACCTTTCCACACACAAGGAAATGCTCGCCACGGGCATAAAGGTTATCGACTTGCTCGAGCCTTACATGAAAGGTGGAAAAATCGGACTCTTCGGCGGTGCAGGCGTTGGCAAGACCGTGCTCATCATGGAGTTGATAAACAACATTGCCAAGGGTCACAACGGATATTCCGTATTCGCCGGCGTCGGCGAGCGCACCCGCGAAGGCAACGACCTTATACGCGACATGCTGGAGTCGGGAGTTATCCGTTACGGCGAGAAATTCAAGAAGGCTATGGAAGAAGGGAAATGGGACTTGTCGCTCGTTGACCCGGAAGAACTGAAGAAGAGTCAGGCAACGCTTGTCTATGGCCAGATGAACGAACCACCGGGTGCACGCGCATCAGTGGCACTTTCAGGACTTACCGTAGCCGAGGAGTTCCGCGACCACGGAGGCAAGGATGGCGAGGCTGCCGACATCATGTTCTTCATCGACAACATCTTCCGTTTCACTCAGGCAGGTTCTGAAGTATCGGCACTGCTGGGACGAATGCCGTCGGCAGTAGGCTACCAGCCGACACTTGCAAGCGAGATGGGACAAATGCAGGAGCGCATTACATCCACCAAGAAAGGCTCTATCACATCAGTGCAGGCTGTATATGTGCCCGCCGACGACCTTACCGACCCGGCACCTGCAACGACTTTCACGCACTTGGATGCCACCACGGAGTTGTCACGTAAGATTACCGAGCTTGGTATATATCCCGCTGTTGACCCATTAGGTTCCACATCACGCATCCTCGACCCGCTTATCGTCGGGAAAGAGCACTACGAGTGCGCACAACGGGTGAAGCAGATACTGCAACGCTACAAAGAATTGCAGGACATCATTGCCATTCTCGGTATGGACGAACTGTCTGACGAAGACAAGCAGACCGTGAACCGCGCACGCCGTGTGCAGCGTTTCCTCTCGCAGCCGTTCGCCGTGGCAGAACAGTTCACCGGCGTTCCCGGAGTAATGGTTTCGATAGAGGACACCATCAAGGGCTTCAACATGATACTTAACGGTGAAGTTGACGACCTACCCGAACAGGCATTCCTCAACGTCGGAACTATCGAGGACGCTATAGAGAAAGGAAAGAAACTTCTTGCGGCAGCAAAAGGTTAAACCGCTAAACATTTTGTAATATGAGTTTGAAGTTAAGAATCGTTTCGCCCGAAAAGGTGGAATATGAAGGAACGGCAGACCGCATCGTCGTGCCGGGAGCGAGTGGCGAGTTTGAGATACTTGTTAACCATGCCCCCATCATATCCACACTCAACAGCGGACGCATTGCTTTTTTTGACTCTGAGGGCGAACACGAAGTGAAAATCGCCGGCGGTTTTGTCGAAGTGCAGAAGAACGAAGTGGACATTTGTGCAGAACTTCAACGTTAAACGACACTTATGACTTCGTGTTCTGACACCCGAAAATTGTGCCGCCGATACACAGTGCAGACAATAATTGCCATTGCCGTAATGTCTTTGGCAGTGTTGGCATTGTCAGAATTCGCCAATATCGGAGGACTGAAAGGCCCGCTTGTTGTGAGCGCAGTCTTTGCCTTCGCCATTGAAATGGCCGACATTCTTATATGGCAACGCGTCAGACGAACCGGACAAGACGATGCCCTGTCCACGTTCTACACCGCAGTGTCAGGATTCAGAATGTTGCTGGCATTGGCAGTATTGGGAGTCTGCTACTTTGTCATTGGCCGTGAAGCGATGCCGAAATTCTGTTTGGTGTTCCTCGCATTCTATGCAATGATGATAATACACCACTCACTGTTTTTCATGCATCGCTCAGGTAGCGGCACAAAATGTGGTAACGATAATAAATAAACTGTAATGAAACAAATAAGGTCATTTTTCCTTCTTGTAATACTGGCTTTCTTGCCGTTGCTGGCAAGTGCGGGTGAAGCGCAGCCTGACGGGAAAAAAGAACTCAACATCCCGGAGATTGTCCTTGAGCACCTTGCCGATTCATACGAGTGGCACATAGCTTCGTATGGCGACAAAAGCCTCAGCATCCCGCTTCCGATAATTCTCAGGAGCTCCGAAAACGGCGAATGGACATTCTGCACGGCACACTCATTGCCTTCCAACTACTATTTCGACGCAAATCACCATGGCAAGATTTACGAGAAACGGCAGGATGGCACGACCTCACGTCCGCTCGACTTGAGCATCACCAAGACCGTAGCCCAAATATGGATTGTGGTTATTATCCTTGTGGCCGTGTTCATGAGTTGTGCCCGCTGGTACAAGAGCCGCGACGAGAAGAGTGCTGCCCCTGGCGGATTCGTGGGACTGATGGAGATGCTTGTAATGATGATTTACGACGATGTGATAAAGGCTTCGATCGGCGAAAAGAAATTCAAACCGTTTGCCCCATATCTCCTCACCGTGTTCTTCTTCATCCTCACGACAAACCTTCTTGGCCTCCTGCCGATATTCCCCGGCGGAGCCAATGTAACGGGCAACATCAACATCACTCTGTTTCTAGCTCTGTGCTCGATGATAGCAATCAACCTCTTCGGCAACAAGGAGTATTGGAAAGACATATTCTGGCCCAATGTCCCGCTGTTTCTGAAAGCCTATCCCGTGCCACTGATGCCGGTAATTGAGTTCTTCGGAGTGTTCACCAAGCCATTCGCACTTATGGTTCGTCTCTTTGCCAACATGATGGCAGGCCATGCAATCATATTGAGTTTCACCTGTGTGATATTCCTTGGGTGGTCAATGGGCGTTGGCTACGGTCTCGGTCTGAATTTTGTGAGCGTCGTAATGATGCTGTTTATGAACTGCCTTGAATTGCTTGTAGCATTCATACAGGCCTACGTATTCACCCTTCTGAGTGCTGTATTCATCGGACTGGCACAGAAAGAAGAAGAATAAAAACAACTGAAAAACAAAAAACAACAATAACAATTTAAAATTTTAAAGACTATGATTATTTCATCACTTTTGGCTGCTGAAGGTCTAGCACAGCTGGGCTGCGGT
>CAVDJG010000173.1:0-5179 GCA_963609005.1 Acidaminococcaceae bacterium | reverse complement strand
GGAAAGAACTGAACAATCCGAGGTCGCGCAGTGCTGCCGAGCGCAGCGGCACGAGCGCGAGAAAAGCCCCAACGGTGGTTATGTTGCCCACGAGCAGCGGCGCTACAATCTCGCGCAGAGCCTTGCGCCGGTCGGGAGTGTGGCCGAGGTGGGCTATGTAGTGCAGCGGATAGTTGACGGCAATGCCGAGTATGACCGACGAAATGCCCACCACTATCACCGACACGCGGTCGTGCACGAGTGCCAGTGCGCCCATGGCAAAGAGCCATCCCCACCCTATCGACACCACTATGAGCAGCAGGTTGCGCACATTGCGCAGGCTCGCTATCAGCAGGGCAAGGATGAGTGTCACGGCCACCAACACCGACACCAAACTGTCGGCCTTTATCTGCCGGGCGTTGCCCACGGCTATCACGGGGCCGCCCGTGAGGTGTATCTCCACGCCCGACATGTGGGCCGTGGCGCGGTCGGCGCATTGCTGCAGCATGTCGGCAAGCTGCGCGTTGTGCTCTGTCTCGCTCGCGCCGTAGGGCGAAGTCATTGTCACGAGGGCGCGGGTCATGTCGGGCGAGAATATGTGGCCGTCGTAGAGCTCGTAGCGCAGCTCCGATGCCGCGCCGCCCAGTTCCTGCACCACCGGCGCGAAGAGGTTGAGCGGGTCGCGCCCTATGTTGTCGGCGAGCATGCTTCCCGTGGGCAGCATGAGCATCTGGCGGTCGGCCCTGAGCTGGCGGGCCACATATCCCTTGCTGTCAAGGGCACTGTCAATGCGATCGTAGTCGGTTTCGGTGAGGAAATAGGGCATGTTGGCATAAACGAAGGCACTCACCTCGGCTGCCGCCGAGATGTCGGCCTGCGACGTTATAGTGCCCAGGATGTGCGCAGTGTCGGCTTTCTGCACTTCAGCCACGAAGCGGTCGGCAGCGGCCACGAGCCGGTCGGGGTCGGAGTCGGCACTGTCGCGGCTCTGCACTATGGCGAATATGCGGTCGGCCCCGGCTATGTCGCGATACACCTTGAGCGCGTTCTGCTTCTCGCCGTCAACGGGCAGGAAGTCGGCAATGTCTTCCTTGTAGCCCAGGCGCGACACCATCACGAGCATGGCCGCCACTACCGAGAGTGCCGACAAGGCCCGCCACACGCGGTGGGCGGCGAAGAAGTCGTAAATACGCAATACTAATTCAGTCATTTTCCTTGTTGGTTACGGGGTTGGCATAGATGCCGAGGAATATGTCGTTGAGCCGCTCCACGTCGCAGGTGTCGTAACGCTGCAGCCGTGCGAGCCTCCGTTTGAAGTTGTCGCGCTGTGCGGCGGTGTAGCGGTCGGCATGGCTTGTGTTGCCGTAGAGCAGGTCGTGGGCAATGTAGTTGTTGGGATAGAGGCGGTAGGCCTGGCGTATGCGGCGGTCGAGCAGTTGCGCCACGGCACGGTGATATTCGTTGTTGGTGAGGTGGGCATAGGCCCGCAGCTCTTCGGCCGAGATTGGTTCGCACAGTTCTATGTGCACCCTTCCCTTGTGCTGCACTATTCCCGTGATTATGCTGTTGAGGTCTTCGCCCGGCTTCTTGGTGTATTTTGCAAACTGCGACTCGTAGAGTTCGAGCGTCTTGAGCACGTCGCACGACTCCCACTCGTAAGACACTGCCACCGGCACGATGTGCAGTTCGTCGAGAGCGCGTATCTTGTCGTCGGGGCAACTCATGCAGAACATCTTCACAATGCCCTGGTCGGTGGTGTCGTTGCCGTCTTTTGTGCGCCCGTTGCGCTGCGCTATCCACACCGACTGCCGCTTCTCGGTTATGGCGTGGCGTATGTATTCGGAGAGATGCGTTGAGCTGCGGTAGAACTCCTTTATGCTCCCTCCGGGCCGTTCCACCTTGAACATCTTGTTGCTCTTGCCTATGTCTATCACGAGCTGGTTCATCATGAGGTTGGCACCGAAGGTTATCTCGGTGGTGTCGAAGCCGTTTTTCACGAGCGAATACTGCAAGAGGCTCGAGTCGAGCATTATGTCGCGGTGGTTTGACACATAGAGATACTGCCTGTCGGGGCTGAGACGATCCATCCCGCTGCACGAGAATTCGGTCATGCTGTTTCTTATCACGCGCTCGTTCACCATGCACATCGTCTCGGTTTGGAAGTCGTGCACGGTGGTGTACGACGCTATTCGCTGCCGCACCGTGTCGAGCGGTTCGTCGGGATACACGTAGGCTGCGAGCGTAGGAAACGATGCGCTCGCTGCTATGCGCTTCATTGCGGCCGGGATTTCCTCCTCGAAATAAGGCCGAATGTCGTCGAATTTCGTTTGTTCCATGTCTTCTTTCGTTTTTTAAGGCATCCTCTGCGGCTGCCGGTGTTGCCGTTGTGGCCTCATCGGCAGGCCTTCTTCGGGCTTATTGCAGTGGCGATCCATTCAAGAAACTCGCCCTTCCACTGCCGGCATTCGGGCGTGCCCTTGGCGTCGTTGGCCCCGAAGCCGTGTCCGCCGGTGGCATACTGTATGTATTTGTGCGGCACATGGTGTGCCGTGAGAGCCGAGTCGAGCAGTTCGGAGTTGCGGTATTTCACTATGGGGTCGTCCTTGCAGTTGACGAGAAACACCGGCGGACAGCCGTCGGGCACATGCTTCTCGAGCGACAGCGAGTCGCGCAAGAGTTTGTTGCGCTTGCGAGAGTCGCCGAGAAGGGCGCGCCGCGATCGTTTGTGCACGCACTTCTGCGACATCGTGACCACGGGATATATGGGCGCGACGAAGGCCGGACGATCGGCCGGAAGGAGCAGTTCGGCGGCCGACATGACCAGGTGTCCGCCGGCCGAGAAGCCCATTGCCCCCACCCGTTGCGGGTCGATGCCCCACTCTTGGGCGCGGTTTCTCACACAGGCGAGTGCCTGCCGCAGGTCGTCGAGGGCGTCGGGGTAGCGTGTTCCGCGCAGGATGTAGCGGTAGCGGGTGATGAATGCCATCGATCCGGCCACGCGGTAGCGCAGCACGAATGCCGATATGCCGTTGCTGCGCAGCCATTCGGCCACGCTGCGGCCCTCGGAGTGCATGTCGTGCCACAGATAGCTTCCGCCCGGGCACACTATCACTGCGGCGTTGCCGCTGCCCGGTGCTATGTAGGGCGTGAGCTCAACGTTTTTGCGGCACGCCGTGCCTTGCCAGATGTTGAGCGGTTTCTGCGCCGCGGCCACGACGGCGGTGAGGACGGCAATCAGTATTGTTGTGCAGAGACGTCGTGTCATTTTGTTTGCATGGCCGTTTCGGCTTCGTTGATTTTGTTTATCACATAATTCCTGCCGAGCATTGCCTCGGCGGTGTTTATTGCCGTGAGCGGCACGCCGCTGAAGCCGTGCAGGTTGTTGTTCTGCCCGGTGAGCAGCAGGTTGTCAATCTTCGTCACCACCGGCACTTGCGACAGTGCCATGTTGTTGCAGTCTTTGCTGAAGCCGCACATCGCCCCATCCTTCACGCCGTAGAAGTCGCGTATGGTGAGCGGCGAGGCCGTTGTAACGCTCTCTATGCACTGGCCGAAGCCCGGGTGCAGCTCCTCGACGAGCCCGAGAAGCTTGGCGCAGCACGCCTCTTTCCACTCCTCGTAGCCGCGTCCGCGCCTTCCCACGGTGGTGTCTTCCCACTGCCGCACCTCGTCGAACATCATCGGGGCGGTGATGAGAGCCTTGGTGGCATGTGGGCCTTGCCCGGTGTCGGGCGGTGTCATGAAGAGGAAGCCCAGTGGCCACGCCTTGTTAGGCTCGCCGAAGTTCCACACGTCGCGGTAGGCGGTCATGTAGTATTCGGAGTGGTTGATGTAGCCGAAGGCGCCGGGACGCAGTTTTATGTAGACCGAGAAGGCCGAGTAGGAGTTGGGAATGGCGTCGAGCCGTCGGCGGTAGGCCTTGGGCAGTGCGCCGTCGGGCATGAGCCTCAGCATGGTGCAGGGGTGAATGGCCGAGATGTAGGTGTCGGCCGTGAAGCGGCGGCCGCTGCGCGTGATTACATTCAGCACATGCCTGTCGGCCACGTCGATATGCTCCACGGGGTCGGCAGTCACAATCTCGCCGCCGTTGTCCGTTATCGCCCCTGCCAGGAGGTGGGCGAAGCGGTCGGATCCGCCCTCGAAACGGCTCGCCCCTTCGATGTAGAGCACGTTGATTATGGCGTGGATGAAGGCCGGAGTCTGCCCGTGGCGTCCGCCGTAGAGCGGGTTCATGTAGGCAATGACGCTCCGCAGCTTTTCATTCTCCACATATTTGGCTATGAAGTCGTCGGCGGCCATCATGAAGTCGGGCGAGTGCATGGTGATCCAACCGTTGTCGGGCTTGAGACTGAACAGCGGCACCTCGCGCGTTATGGCGTAGATGGCCTCGACATAGGCTTCGAGTTGTGCGCGGGCATCGGGAAAATGCTCGCAAAGCGAGTCTACATATCCCTGCGGCCCTTTCTTTATGCGGTAGGTGCAGCGGTCTTCGGCAAAGTAGAGAGCATCGGTGCAGTCGTCGTCGACGTCGCGTATGGCCACTGAGTCGAGTATGCCGAGATAGCGGCAGATGCGGCGTATGTTGCCTCCGGGCTGCATTCCGCCTATGACGTGCATGCCCGTGTCGAAGGCAGCACCGTGTCGGCGGAACGTCTGCAAGCCTCCGCCTATCGAGGCATTCTTCTCTATCACGGTGACTTTGAGCCCCTCCTTGGCGAGTATGGCGCCGGTGAAGAGGCCGCCCAGGCCTCCGCCTATGATGAGTGCGGTTTTCATTTGCTTGCTTGCTTTATCTGTTCGTAAATCTCGCGCGTGCCTATAATCTCGCCGCAGGCCACCACTGTGCCCACGAGCACGCCCAGCATGCCGTGGGAGTTGATGTTCTGTCCGGCGAGCAGCACGTTGGGCACGCGTGTGCGGTGGGGCACCCGGCATGCCGCGCCGAGGTGTATGTCGCGCGCGTTGCCATACATCGAGCCGCCTTCGGTGCCTGTGTAGTCGAGATAGGTGAGCGGCGTCGAGGTGTAGTAGTTGTCGATTGCCGCGATGGTGCCGGGAAAATGGCTATCGAGCACGGCCAGGAGGCGTTCGGCATGGCGCCGCTTGAAGTCTTCGTAGGCCGTTCCACGGCGGCCGGTGTGCGTGCCTCGCCACTGATCCAAGTCGCTCATCTGCATGTAGGAGAGCACCACTCCTGAGA
>CAVDJG010000172.1:0-5180 GCA_963609005.1 Acidaminococcaceae bacterium | reverse complement strand
TCTCCGACAAGTGCGACCTCAACATCGAAACCCAGGGCGACGTGTCGTTCTCAATGAGCCACTACGATGAAAGTGCTTGGAGTGCAAAGCCTTGGTACACGAAGAAGAACAACCAGGATCTCACACGTTCCGGCAACGTTTACGCTCACTTCGATGCAGCATTGAGCGGCGTGGGCAGCGGCAGTTGCGGTCCGAGTACATTGAGCAAATATCTGCCCGGCAGCGGCAGCTACTCCTACACCCTGCGCTTCACGCCCACGGCGAAGTAAGGCAGGCGTAAAGACATAAAAGCATAAACGCATTGAGGCGGAGAACCTTCGTGGTTCCCCGCCTCATCGCGTTTATGCCAAAGACTTCTTTAAAATGAAAAACTGTTGATTTCATAGTAAAATAGATACTGTTTTATTTGTGAATTAGTAGTAAATTTACTATCTTTGCAATGTTGAATTATTAGACAAGCGATCTATGAAAAATGTGAAAGTGTCTAAGATCTTGAAGATATTAGACGATAACGGTTGGTATTTAGACCGTCAACGAGGAAGTCATAGAGAGTTCAAGCATCCTGATAAAAAGGGTGTTGTGACTGTCAACGGCAAGCCGACAACATCTATTTGTGGTTTTCTCCTCAGTAGCATTGAGCGGCAGTCGGGGCTTAAGTTCTGACAAAAAGGGGTGGGGCAGATGCTCTGCCCCCTTCCTCCACATTATAATAGAGATGTTTTTTTGATGTTCAGCAAAGTAAGGTGGCAGGTTATGGCTGCCACCTATTTAAAAGATTGACACATAAAAAATAAATACAATGAAAAAAGTTGTAATTAAAGCAGCACGCACCGACGATGGCTACTGTTGCGCTTGCGACTTGTTGCCGGGTTGGATTGTTGCCTACGACGGCGACCTTGACGGTTTTAAGGAATATGTGCACGAGAGCATCGACTTCTGGCTTGAAGGTCGCCGCAAAGACGGCGATGCCTATTCTGAGGTGTTTGACGGCGACTATCAGCTTGTCTATGATTTTGATGTAGCTACCTTGCTCGACTACTACCGTGGCATATTCTCGTTTGCAGCCCTTCAGGAGATTACAGGTATTAACCAAAAACAACTCTCCCATTATGCTAGCGGCATTTCAAAACCGCGCCCGCAGCAAGTGCAGAAAATAAAGTCGGGCTTGCGTCGCCTTGCCAAGGATATTGAAATGGTCACTGTTTAATAAATTCAACACTGCCGCCCGACCATGCGGCAAGCTATATGAGCATCGCTTTATGGCGATAGTTTTTAATAACACAAGCAACCTTCGGTGCAGCAAGCATTGGAGGTTTTTTGGTTTTAACTCCACGATAATGATTGAAATATTGTGGTGTCCGGTAAAAATTCTGTGGGCGTAACTTTGTGCACGCAAGTCCTGCAACGTAGAATGTTCAAAATTCAACCACATAAATGCGTGCTTGAGTTCAGCACAACGATTGTCCCGAAAATGGAGGCGTTTTTGAAACAACCTGGCCTTCTTGCATGAAAGAGCCGCGGGCGCAGGCCACTTTTTCTGCCTTTTTGCTCTTTTACTTTTAATATAAGTCGTAACTTTGCGCTTGAAAAAGAATATAACAACAACCACGGCGCCACCCTGCGGGCCGCGCCGATATAAACAACAAGCAAGAAGATGTCATTAAAATGCGGTATCGTGGGTCTGCCCAATGTGGGCAAGTCCACCCTTTTCAACTGCCTCTCCAACGCCAAGGCGCAGGCAGCCAATTTCCCGTTCTGTACGATAGAGCCCAACGTGGGCGTGATAACCGTGCCCGACGAAAGGCTCACCAAGCTCGCCGAGATAGTGCATCCGGGACGCATCGTGCCCGCGACGTGCGAGATTGTTGACATTGCCGGACTGGTGAAGGGTGCGTCGAAAGGCGAGGGACTGGGCAACAAGTTTCTCGGCAACATACGCGAAACCGATGCCATAATACACGTGCTGCGCTGCTTCGATGACGACAACATAGTGCGCGAGGGCGGGGCAGTGGTTAATCCCGTTGACGACAAGGAGGTGATTGACACCGAGCTGCAGCTGAAAGACCTCGAGACCATAGAGTCGCAGCTGTCGAAACAGCAGAAGATGGCGTCGGCCGGAAACAAGGATGCCAAGGTGGCCGTGACGGTGCTCGAAGCCTACAAGGCCGCGCTCGACAAGGGCCTGAACGCCCGCACCGTGCAGTTTGACACCAAGGAGGAGCAGCGCGTGGCCCACGACCTGTTCCTGCTCACCGCCAAACCGGTGCTCTATGTGTGCAACGTTGACGAGAACTCGGCCAAGGATGGCAACGCCTATTCGGCACAGATAGCCAAGATAGCCGAAAGCGAGGGCGCAGAAATGCTCGTGATAGCGGCCAAGACCGAGGAGGACATTGCCTCGCTTGAAACCTATGAAGACAAGCAGATGTTCCTCGATGAGCTGGGCCTCGAGGAGAGCGGCGTTAACCGCCTCATAAAGAAAGCCTACTCGCTGCTCAATCTCGAGACATTCATCACCGCCGGCGAGATGGAGGTGAAGGCATGGACCTATCACAAGGGTTGGAAGGCACCGCAGTGTGCCGGCGTGATACACACCGACTTCGAGAAAGGCTTCATACGCGCCGAGGTTATAAAGTATGCCGACTACATACAGTACGGTTCCGAGGCCGCAGTGCGCGAGGCCGGAAAGCTCGCCATAGAGGGCAAGGAGTATGTGGTGCAGGACGGCGACATAATGCACTTCCGTTTCAACGTGTAAAAAGCACAAGCCTGATCAAAGGGCAAGAAAACTGCAAAACGAAAGGTTATGGTGAACAATCTTCTTTATATAATGTGGAATCCCGCTGCCGACGCTTTCCGTCTCGGACCGCTGTCGGTGCACTGGTATTCGCTGTGCTGGCTCGTGGGGCTTGCGCTTGCCTACATGATAGTGAGGCGGCTCTACCGCGAGCAGAAGGTGGCCGACGAATTGTTCGACCCGCTCTTCATCTACTGTTTCGTGGGCATCCTCGCCGGGGCGCGCCTCGGCCACTGCCTCTTCTACCAGCCCGACGTGTTCCTCTCGTCGTGGCGGCATTTCATAGAGATATTCCTGCCCGTGGAGTTTCTGCCCGACGGCGGTTGGGTGTTCACCGGCTACCGCGGCCTCGCCTCGCACGGCGGCACGCTGGGCCTCATGGTGGCTCTGTGGCTCTATGTGCGCCGCACGCACATGAACATCTGGCATGTGCT
Source organism: Acidaminococcaceae bacterium (assembly GCA_963609005.1). GTDB lineage: Bacteria > Bacteroidota > Bacteroidia > Bacteroidales > Bacteroidaceae > Prevotella. The sequence goes on along the minus strand of CAVDJG010000172.1, from coordinate 1,949 downwards.
CGACGACATTGCCATTGCCACGCCCGTAACGGCGTGCTTCATACGTCTGGGCAACCTCATGAACTCCGAGATAATAGGCAAGGCCACCGATGTGCCCTGGGCTTTCGTGTTTGAACGCATCGACATGACACCGCGCCACCCGGGCCAGCTCTACGAAGCACTGTTCTACGGCATCCTGTTTTTCGTGGGGTGGGCAATATACCGCCGCCGCAAGCAGCTCGTGGGCACGGGCTTCTATTTCGGTTTGTGCCTGACGTGCATATTCACCTTCCGCTTCTTCATAGAATACACCAAGGAGGTGCAGGAAGCCTTCGAGGCTTCGCTTCCGCTCGACATGGGACAGATACTGAGCATCCCGTTTGTGGTGCTCGGCATTGTGTGCATGAGAAAAGGACTGAAGGCCGGCCGCTGACCGGCCTTTCATGGCACGGGCAGCAGGGTTTTATGCACACACAAGCCCTGCAAGGGCGTAACGATTGCAGCTCTTGCAGGGCTTGGTGGACATGTTTCCAATCAATTCCTTGTGTGTGGGCCTTTCAGTCGGCCCGTGATTGTTCTACCACATTTCGCTGCTGCCGCCCGTTACTGCGTCGTCGCCGTTAAGGTAAACGATGCCGGCCGTGAGACCTTTTGTGCACTTGTCGGTGATATTGCCCGAGAACGTTACAGAGCGTGTGTTGCCTGAGACGGTGCCTTTTATTATGCCACTGGCCGAGAGCGACAGCGCGTCGCACTTGACGTTGATCGACGACGACGTGATTCCGCTGCAATTGATCGACATGTTGCCGCCGTCGAAATTCATCTTTCCGCCCAACGATCCCGAAACCAACACGGCCAGACTCTTGCCCTTCACGGCGGTTTCGGTGGAGTAGCTTCCCGACACTTTTATTTCTGTCTCGTCGCTGTTTATATTGAGCGTGCTTCCGTTGGCTATGCCCGAGCACGACAGACTGCACCTGTCGGCATTTACTGTCATGCCGTTGGCGGCGAGCATGCCCGAGTTGGATATTTTTGCATGCTTGGCGCGTATGGCCGTGTTCTTTAATGTTTTGGTCACGCCGTTGTTGTCTATGGTGAAATCGGCCACGTCGATTGTCCCAAGCGACAATGTAACCACCCCGCCGTTTGAAACCGACAGTCCGCCCGAGGCCGAACTTAGCGAGCTGAGGGTGATTATGGCCTGGCCGTCGTTGCTTATCTTCACGTTGCCCGAGGCCGTCATGTCATTGGCGTCGAGCTTCAGTATGCCCGAGTTGGAAATGTCGGTCATCTGCGGCAAGGTGACGAAAAGCTCGGTCTTTGCCATATTGTTGTCGATGTTGCGGTTGCCGTGCTTGTCGTTTTCTATTTCAACGGTGAGCGTCTTTTCGGCGAACGACACCGTGCTGTGCACCTTGGCGTTCTCCACCACGCGCACCGTGGCCTGCTTGCCTTTGCTTATGTGCAGCGTCACGTTGCTGCTGCATTTGATGCTTTCCACCCCGTTTATTGCGGTTGTAACGCCCTCTTTTATGTCGGTTGCCATCGACATTGCCGCTACCGACAAGAGTGCAGCCAAGAGAAAGAATGTTTTCTTCATAACTGTCTTGTTGTTTTGTTGAACTATCCGTTGGTTTGCCGCGGCTGCGTAGAGTTGCATCCGCTTCTTACTTATATATACGTTTATGTGCGCCGATTATTGACACGGAAAGCGGCGAAATTTAGGGCAAACCAAAAATATGTACGGAAAATTTAATTATTGGTGTCCGGTGAATGCATTGCAAACCACAAGTCCCGTAGGGAAAAAATATTATTATTGGTGTCCGATGAATGCATCGCAAACACAAAGTCCCGTAGGGACGATATAATATAGCGCAGGGGCTTGCCCCTGTGTTTTCTGTTACCAGCGACATTGCCCCTGAAAGGGGCGCATAGTTCAACATCATAAAGAATTATGCGCCCCTTTCAGG
>CAVDJG010000171.1:0-5186 GCA_963609005.1 Acidaminococcaceae bacterium | reverse complement strand
GGGAAAACTTGTGGGTGAAGACAACTACAAGCGTTTCGGCAACGAGTTTCCGCTGCTCATAAAGTTCATCGACGCGCGTCAGGATCTCTCCATTCAGGTGCATCCTACCGATGAAATAGCACACCGTCAGGGCAAGGAACGCGGCAAAACCGAAATGTGGTATCTCATGGATTCAGACAAGGATGCCACCCTTTTGTGTGGATTGAAGAAGGAAATCACTCCCGAGGAGTATGCCGAAATGGTGGGCAACGACACTATCTGCGATGCCATAGCACGTTACAATGTGAAGGAAGGCGACTGCTTCTTCCTGCCGGCAGGCCGCATACATGCCATTGGCACGGGATGTTTCCTCGCCGAGATACAGCAGACCAGCGACGTGACCTACCGTATCTACGACTTCAAGCGCAAGGACAAGGACGGCAACTACCGCCAGCTTCACACCAAGGAGGCTGCCGAAAGCATCAACTATACGGTTGAGAGCGACTACCGCACCGACTACATTCCGGCCAAGAACCGTGGTGTGTCGCTTGTGCAGTGCCCTTATTTCAACACTGCCGTGTATGACCTTGACGAGCCAATGACGCTCGACTATTCCGAACTTGACAGCTTCGTAATACTTATCGGACTTAAAGGTGAGGCTACACTCACCGACAACGAGGGCAATACAACGACGTTGCGCGCCGGCGAGAGCCTGCTCGTTCCGGCAACTACCGGCACGATTAAGGTTGACGGCACGCTCAAGTTCCTCGAAACCTATGTGTGAAACGGCGTCGTTTTAGCACGCATATAAACCATGAAAAGGACTCCAAACAGGCTGATGGCCTATTGGAGTCCTTTTCGCATTTAGTATGCCCGTGACGTTTTCAGTCTTGATAGTAGATGCGTTTCACGCGGTTGCTGATGCCGGTGAGCACCTCGTAGGGAATGGTTTCGAGCGTGTCGGACAACACCGTAACCGGCAGTTGCTCGCCGAATATCTCCACTCTGTCGCCCTCCTTGCAGTCAATTCCAGTGACATCAATCATTGCCACGTCCATGCAGATGTTGCCCACATAATAGGCTTTCTGCCCGTTCACGAGGCAATAGCAATGCCTGTTGCCCAGATACCGGTTGAGTCCGTCGGCATATCCTATCGGTATTGCGGCGATAATAGAGTCGTGTTCTATTGTTCCCTTGCGGCTATAGCCCACCGTTTCGCCTGCTTTCACTTCGCGCATTTGCAGTATTGTGGTCATAAGCGTGCTCACGTTGTTTATCATTGAGTTGTCGCGCGGGTCGTAGCCATAAAGTCCCAGTCCGAGACGGCACATGTCGAGCTGGCGTTCGGGGAAATGTTCTATGCCGGCAGAATTGTCGATGTGGCGCAGAATCTTGTGCGGGAAAGCGGCGCACAACTTGCTGCTTGCACTGTCGAAGAGCTTGAACTGATGTTCGGAGAAGCTGTCGAAGCTGTCGGAGTCGCTTCCCACGAAATGCGAGAACACCGATCGCGGGATTATGGCCGACTGTTGTTGCAGGCGCGATATGAGTTCGTCGATGTCGTGTTCGGGGTCGAATCCGAGCCTGTGCATGCCGGTGTCGAGCTTTATGTGCACGGGGAAATTGTTGATGCCTTCCTTCTGTGCCTCGCGCACGAGTGCATCGAGAAGTCTGAACGAGTAGATTTCTGGTTCGAGTTCGTAGTCGAACATAGTCTTGAACGCCGTCATTTCGGGGTTCATAATCATAATGTTCGATGTTATTCCGTTCTTTCTCAGCGTCACGCCCTCGTCGGCTACGGCCACGGCAAGGTAGTCCACGCGGTGGTCTTGCAGTGTCTTTGCAATCTCCACGCTGCCTGCTCCGTAGGCATCGGCCTTTATCATGCACACGAGTTTGGTTTCGGGCCGCATGAAAGAACGGTAATGGTTGAGGTTTTTCACCACGTTTGAGAGGTTCACCTCGAGTATCGTTTCGTGCACTTTCTGCACCAGCAGTTCGGTGATGTTGTCGAAACCGAAGCGGCGTGCGCCTTTTATCAGTATTACTTCGTCGTGCAGCGACTTGAACACCTCGTTGTGTATGAACGACGTAACGTCGTGGAAGAAATATTTTTCGGGCAGCCGTATGAGGTCGGCGTGCGCCATAATCTGCGGTCCTATGCCTATTATTTTCTGCACGCCGCGTTGCAGTGCGAGTTCCGACACCTCGTTGTAGAGCGTGTCGAGTGGCTCGCCCGTCTGGTAGATGTCGCTCAATATTAGTGTCCGCTTGCGTCCCTTGTGGTCGGGGCGGCGGTTCATGAAGTCGAGAGCGATGTCGAGAGAGTTGATGTCGGAATTGTAGGAGTCGTTGATGAGAGTGCATCCGTGCTGTCCTTCTTTCACTTCAAGCCGCATGGCCACCTGCTCGAGTGCTTCCATGCGCTTTGCGAGCAGTTCGTGTCTAAGTCCGAGGTGCAGTGCCACCACGGCTGTTGTGGCTGAGTTGCGCACCGAGGCATCGTCGATGAAAGGTATGCGGTAGAAACCTTTCACCCCGTTGTAGATGTAGTGTACGGTTGAGCAAAGGCCGTCTTTTTCCACGCTTTCCACAAAGAAGGGCACCGTGTTGTCTTTCATCGACCAGCAGAGTTTCTCTCCGCGGTAGTCGGATGCCGACACAACCCGTTCCACCACGTCGTCGTCTTTGCAGTAGACTATGGTCTTGGCATCGTGGAAAAGTATGAGTTTTTCGCGGCATTTCTCCTCGAGCGAACTGAAATTCTTCTGGTGAGCATCGCCCACGAATGTCAGGACGGCGGTTGTCGGCTGTATGATGTCGCGCAGTGCGAGCATTTCTCCGGGCTCTGAAATGCCTGCTTCAAACACTCCCACCTCGCTTTGTTCGTTGAGAAGCCACACCGACAGGGGCACGCCTATCTGCGAGTTGTAGCTTCGCGGCGAACGTGTGACGGTCATTTCGGGCGAGAGCAACTGGTAGAGCCATTCCTTCACTATTGTCTTGCCGTTGCTGCCGGTTATTCCCACGATGGGTATGTCAAACTCGTCGCGGTGGCGTTCGGCTAGCCTTTGCAGTGCAACAAGCGTGTCGGCCACTTTCAGGAAATTGGCATCGGCGTATGCCGTGCCGTAGTCGGTCGGGACATCTTCCACCACAAAGTTGCGCACACCGCGCCGGTAGAGGTCGAATATGTAGCGGTGTCCGTCGTTGCGCCCCGATTTCAGGGCAAAGAACAGGGTTTCCTCGGCAAAGCACAATGAACGGCTGTCGGTGAGCAGAAACCCGATGTTGGCATCGGCTGTGCCGTAACGGTGCGCTCCGATGAGCGTCGTTACCTTTTCTATAGTATAAGTCATTTTCCCTAAAATGTTTTATATGGCTGCAAACTTACACAAAATCGGTGTAACAGACAAGTTAAACACGTGTTTTATTTCATTGTTCTGTCTTGTCGCCCGTGAGGTTGTGTGCCCCGTGCAAACATAAGACAGCGGCCGCAGTAAACTCTGCAGCCGCTGTCTCGTGGGCGACGTTTTGCTTTTATGTCAGCAACCTTACGTCTTGTCTGGCGGGTTGTAGGGGTGCAATGTCGTGCTTGCCGCTTTTCAGTGCTCGTCGATGTTGAGGCTCTTGCGGTATTTGTCAAGCTCGCGTTGCAGTTGTTTCGTGATCTTGTCGTAGCCCGGTTTGCCGAAGATGTTGTTGAGTTCGTGCGGGTCGGCCTGCAAGTCATACAGTTCGGTGTAGTTCACTGCCGAATCCTTGGGCTCGAAATAGCCGAGCGACTCGAGATATTTTGCGCCCCGATATTCGCGTGTTCCCGGCTGGCGCTGGTATTTGTTTTCCTGTATGGCATCGGTTCCGCCCTTGCCATAGAAGTGTATCAGCTTGTAACGGTCGGTGCGCACGCCGTCGTGCTTGCGCACCATGTGGTAGGTGGGATAGTCGTAGAAGTGGTAGTAGATGCTTGTGCGCCAGTTTTTCACGTTGTCGCCGTTGTCAAACACAGGCACCAGTGATCGTCCAGGCATCTCGCTTGGCTTCTTTATGCCAGCAAGGTCGAGGAAAGTGGGCGCATAGTCGATGTTCTGCACGAGTTTCGTGCACACCGACCCAGGTTTTGTGTGCCCCGGATATGAGATTATGAGCGGCGTGCGCAGCGACTCCTCATACATGAAACGCTTGTCAAACCACCCGTGTTCGCCCATGTAGAATCCCTGGTCGGAGGTGTAGACTATGATGGTATTCTCGGTGAGTCCGTTGCGGTCGAGGTAGTCGAGCACGCGTCCCACGCTCTCGTCAACGCTGGCAATGACGCTCATGTAGTCGCGTATGTACACCTGATATTTCCAGTTGTCAAGCTCCTTGCCGGTGAGGTGAGCTTCGAGCAGTTTTCTGTTTCGTGGGAAATAATACCTGCCCCAAGCATTGCGCTGTGCCGGTGTCATGCGGTTTATGTCGCCCATCAGACTCAGATACGAGTCCCAACTGTCGGCGTTTGTGGTGTCGAGCATTTCGGGCACTTTGAAATCTTGTTCCCACCGCATGTCTTTTATTATGCTCATTTTCTGCGTGCGCGCTGCCGATCCGCGTGTGGCATAGTCGTCGTAGAACGTCTCGGGCTGCGGAAATTCCACGCCGTCATACATTCCCATATATTTTATGTTGGGCTGCCAGTTGCGGTGCGGAGCCTTGTGGTGCAGCATGAGGCAGAACGGTTTGTTGGGGTCGCGGTGCTCCATGAAGTCGATGGCATGGTCGGTGGTGAGGTCGGTGGAGTAGCCCTGCTCCACTATGAATTTGTTGCCGGTGTCGGTGCCCCGGTACTGTGGGTTCCAGTATTGTCCCTGGTCGTTGTAAATATGGTAGTAGTCGAAGCCCTTGGGGTCGCATCCCATGTGCCATTTGCCCACCACGGCAGTCTGGTAGCCGGCCTGTTGCAGCAGTTCGGTGAAGAAAGTGCGTGTGGTGTCGATGCCCTCGCCAAGCTGGCGCTGCCCGTTCTGGTTGCTGTAAAGTCCGGTTATGAGGCATGCGCGCGACGGGGTGGACAGTGAATTTTCGACGAAGGCGCGGTCGAATCGCATTCCGCGTTGTGCTATGCGGTCGATGTTGGGCGTCGGGGCGAGCTTTGCTATCGGGCCACCGTATGCGCTGATGCACTGGAATGCGTGGTCGTCGCACATTATGTATACAATGTTGGGGTG
>CAVDJG010000170.1:0-5199 GCA_963609005.1 Acidaminococcaceae bacterium | reverse complement strand
CCATAGGCCACTGAACACATGGCAAGCACGTTCTCTGAACCGCCTTCGTCCATTCCGCCCATGGTGATCGGGGCATATTTGGGCACTGTCTGCATGTTGTCGGCATTCGATGTCATCAGTCCGTATTGGTTGTTGAGAGCGGCCTCGGCCTCTTTCTTTGCCCTTTCGGGAGCAACGTTGCTTATGCGCAGGGCCATTCGCAGGCGCAGCGAATTGGCAAAGCGCAGCCATTTGCGAGTGTCGCCGAAATAGCAAATGTCGTCTTTTTCTATCTTGTATTGCGATGCGTCGTCGGGGTTGATGCTGTCCACTGCCTGTTCGAGCATGCGGAACATGGCGTCATACACCTGCTCCTGCGTGTCGTAGGCCACGTTGTTTGTTTCAGGCACACGTCCCTGCACATACTCGCGGAAAGGCATCGCCCCGTAGGTGTCGGTGTTGGCGAGGGCCAGGAAGGCATAGTATATGCGTGTTATGTAGAACATGTTGCGGTATTTGGCCGGTGATGTATTGAATTTGTATGCACGCAACAGAGTGCGGTATTCCGACGAACGCTCATTGTAGAAATGTGCCCATCGCTGTCCCGACCATCCGTCGCTGTAGCTATAGTCGGGCGATTTCTTCGAGTGCTTGTCCTGGTTGTTGGCCACATATCCGGCATAGATGTCGTGCGAGAGGTTGGTCGTAATCTGGTAGTCGTTGTAGTAGCCTTCATACAGGAAGTTGCGGAATGTGGAAGGAGCATCGGCAAGTGCGGTTTTAAGGCTTGCCGAGTCGTCGCGGCTCACGGTGTAGTTGATGTTGATGTCGGCATATTTGGTGTCGTCTTCTTTGTCGGGCGTTATGGTTTCGCCGCCGTTGTTGTCCTCAATCTCATAAGGGTTGTGGCTCATGTCGTTGAGGTCGTAGCAGCTGTTCAGGCCAAAGATCGCAAGAGCCGCCACCATTCCTTTTGTCAGTATGTTGTGTTTCATGTTTATTTCAGTATTGATATTCGTTGGTGTGTGAATGTCGTTTTTTTGTCAGAAGCCCACGTTCACCGAAAAACCGAACGTGCGTGTGTATGGCACGGCCGCAAAGTCGAGGGCCTGCGAGAACATCGTCGTGTCGTAACCGCCGTCGGGGTTTCCGGGCGTGTGTTTCATTATGAAGCACAGGTTGCGTGCCACGAACGAGAGTTTGAGTGCTGTCAGCGGTGTCTTTTTCAGTATTCTATGCGGCAGACTGTATCCTATGGCCAGCTCTTTCAGCTTGATGTATGACGCGTCATGCACGAATTCTTCGGCAAATCCCTTCTGCGATTTATACAGACCTATCGTGGAGTAATAGGTTTGTGCGCTCACCGGTATGTCGTTGGGTGTTCCGTCTTCCTTCACTCCGGGCACAATCATGTAGAAATCCTTCACTCCGTTTATTTCTTTGTATTCTCCTCTGTATGCCGTGCGTTCTGATGTGCCTACGGCCGTGGCCATGCCTTCTGACACAGAAACAATGTCGCCGCCGAATTTCATGTCGAACATTGCCGTGAGGCTTATGCCTTTGTAGTTGAACGAAGGTGTCACCGACATCAGAAGGTCGGGTTGTATGTTGCCGATGGGGTGCGACAGGAGATACTGTTCGAGGTTTCCGCCTCCCGTTTCCTGCTGCGGCAGTCCGTCAGCTCCCACGATTACATTGCCTTTTGCATCGCGTTTCATGAGGTTGTTGGCATATATGTCGCCGAGTTTGCCGCCTTTCACGGCTCCCACTTTCACCGGCATGTTGCTGTCGCCGTTGAAGTAAACCCTGTTGACACCGTCGGCCAGCTCTTTCACCGTTGAGCGGTTGTGTGCGAAGTTCATCGTGAGGTCGAATGTGAAATCCCTTGTCTGCACAGGTTTTGCATAGAGCATCAACTCCACTCCGGTGTTGTCTATCTTTCCGGCGTTCACCCACTGTTGCGACCATGGTGCCGAAGCGTCAACCAACATGGCCTGGTTGCGTGTGGTGCTATAATAATAGGTGAAGTCGAAGCCGAGCCGGTTGTTGAGGAATTTCATGTCGAGTCCGGCTTCATACGAAGTCTTTATCTCCGGTTTCAGGTTGTTGTTCTTCTTTATGGTGTTTACCACCGGCTTGCGCACACCTGCTGCAAACGCATAGCTGCGTGTGTTGTAGAGGTTGTAGGGGTCGGGGTCTTTTCCCACCTGGGCGGCCGACAGGCGCAGCTTGGCAAATGTTATCCATTCGGGCAACGGTTTGTGCATGGCCCGCATGAAGTCGGAAATGACATAGCTCACGCTCACCGACGGGTAGAAGAACGAATTGTTTTTCTCGGGCAGAGTAGACGACCAGTCGTTGCGTGCCGTGATGTCGAGCGCAAGCCACTCGTCGTAGCTCAGTTGTGCCGATGCGAATGCCGAGTACATGGCGCGGATGTTGCCGTCGTCGCTGCCTGTGCTGAGGCGGTAGCCGGTGTTGAATATCCAGTTGTCCTTGTCGAGCATGTTCTCCACTCCGGCAGTCAGCACCTCATATTTGCGGTACATGATGTTGGCTCCGAGTGTATATCCAAGTCTGAACTTGCTTGTAAGCTGGTTGTCGCCCATTAGCAGAAACTGAATGTTCTGTTCGAAGTGGTTTTCTTCCGACCTCTGCATGTTGTCGTTGGTGAGTTGTTCCTGCCATGTTTGGTCGGCTGTGCTTATGGCTTGGTCGCCGAGGCTGAGGTCGCTTGTCTGTATTCGTGTGCGGTAGTAGTCGAATGCATATTTAGCGTTGAACCGCAGCCACTGCAGAATGTTGATGTTGGCCGAGTAATAGCCGAATGCCCGCCATCGCTCGTCGGAGTTCTTGAAGCGGTGGCGCACATAGTAGGGGTTGGAATATTGCTGGTCGGGGCCGAACCAGTTCTGGTGCAGGCGCGTGGCCGACGTGTAGTTTTCTTTCAGGTCGCTAAGCCGCACGTTGCCAGGTATGAGCAGCAACTGTGCCACCTCGCCGTTCAGTCCGGTGTAAGGACGGTTTTCTGCCTTGGTGCGCGAGAGCGAAATCTTCCCGTCAAACGACAGATACTTGTTCACCACTGTGCCGGCGTTCAGGTCGGCGGTGAGCTTGTCGAGCGACTCGTTGTCAAAAAGTCCGTCGTTGCCGTTAAATCCCACCGACACGCGGAAGTGCGACTTGTCGGTGGTGTTGCCCAACGCCACGGTGTGGAATTGCGAGAAGCCAGTGTTGAAATAGTCTTTTAGCTTGTCGCCGTAATAAGAGTAGCCTATTTGCTGTCCCGTCCATGTCGGTTCGGAATGCCCGTCGAGGCGCGGTCCGAACGACAGTTCGCCGGTGAGGGCAGTTTTCTCGCCGTCGTCGTTGGTGAGATAGTTTGTCGCGCCGCGGCTTCCCTGGCCGTAGAGTTTCTGCATCTTTATGGTTTCGGCGGCCACGCTCCATGTGAATGTGCCGTTGTAGTTTATTCCGAAACCGCTTTTGTGCGCTCCCTTCTTTGTGGTGACGAGTATCACGCCGTTGCCTGCGCGCGAACCGTAGAGTGCCGCTGCGTTAGGACCTTTGAGCACCGATATTGACTCGATGTCTTCGGGGTTGATGTCAAACGATGTGCCGCCGCGGTCGTAGCCGCCGTAGGCCGATGCGCTCGAAGTCTGGTCGTCGGAGAAGGGCACGCCGTCAACAATCCACAAAGGCTGGTTGTTGTCGGTGAGCGATGAGTTTCCGCGTATCGTTATCTTCGTGCTTCCGCCCAGTCCGGTGCTTGCCGTGTTCATCTGCAGTCCGGCCACCTTGCCTTCAAGTGCGCCCGTAACCGAGGCATCGCCCGTGGTGTTGAGCGCGTCGCTCTTTATGTCCTGCACCGAATATCCCAGCATTTTCTTCTCGCGCTTTATGCCGAGAGCCGTCACGACGATTTCGTCGAGAGCGTGTTCGTCGGTTGTCATCTTCGCGTTCACGATGTCGTTGCCGCCCGACGCTATGTCTTTTCTGTCGTAGCCAAGGTAGGAGAATTGCAGCACGGGGGCATCGCTGCCGCTTGTAATGGTGTAGTTGCCGTCGGAGTCGGTCACGGCATGCTCGTTTGTGCCCTTTATCGTTATCGTGGCCCCTATGAGCGGTTCGCCCTGTTCGTCAACCACGCGTCCTGTTATCTTTTTTTTCTCGCCCGGGCCCGGCGCTTGTTTCTTCTTGGAGGTGGACTGCTTTTTAAGATACACTATATGGTCTACAATCTTGTAGTGTATGTTTTTTCCGTTGAGCAGTTTGCCAAGCACCGTCTCCATGTCGGCATCGGTCACGTCGATGGCCTCCACGCTGGTTTTGGCAAGGTTGTCGTCGTAGAAAAACTTGTAGCCTGATTTCGACTGTATTTTCTTTATTGCTGTGGCGAGTGTCGTGGGTGGGGTCTTTACTGTCACTTGGGCGAATGCCCCCTGACACGGAATGGCGGTGAACATAAGTGCCACCGCTGCCTGTTTCCATCCTGTTGACGATTGGAAATGTCGGTGTTTCATAACTTCAGATGTATGTTTTATGGTTAGTAATCCGGTTCTTGTTTAATGATAACAACAATGTCGTTGCCTACACTTAGTCGTGTGTGCGTTTTTTTTCGCAAAAAAAAGCCTCCGGCGCATGGTCGGTGTGCGCCGGAGGCCTGGTGCCGTTGCATGCCGTTGCCGTCACACTGCGGTTGTGCCGCTACCGCAGCGGCATTATGTGTATCTTGCCGTTGCGGTGGCTGAATGTCACCGGCAGCGTGTTGGTGAGCAGGCTCAGCACGGTGTCGATGTCTTCCTTCCACATTATCTGTCCCGAGTAGGTGTCGTTGCAGTTCACGTTTGGATCGACAACAATCTTCACACCGTATATCTGTTCGAGCGTGTTGGCAATCTGGCGCACGTTGCAGTTGTCAAAGGGGATAAGCTCGTTGTGCCACACTGCTGCTATGCGCGTGTCGGTGTTGCACACCGTGAGCGAACCGTTGCCGTCGAGTCGTGCGCGTTGTCCGGGCATGAGCACCACCAGTCCGGCCGACTTGTGGCTGCTGACCTCTACCGATCCTTCTATAAGGCTCACTTCCGAGGCGTTCCCTGCCATGTTGGTGTTGAAGTTGAACACCGTTCCCAGCACCTTCACCTTCATGTCGCGGCTGTCAACCACAAACGGCTTGTGGTGGTTTTTTGCCACCTCGAAATAAGCCTCTCCCGTCAG
>CAVDJG010000169.1:3172-5210 GCA_963609005.1 Acidaminococcaceae bacterium | reverse complement strand
GAGCCACACAGTGCAGCGTGCGCTCGCCGTCATGGGCGGAAAAGACGACTGACAGGCTTGCGCCCGGTTGCAGCCACTGCGAAACACGGGACATTTGTGTGGAAATAAAGAAAACCAGACACTTAACATAGCTTAAAAAAACAAGGCGGATTGAAAACAACTCCATTGCAGAGAGTTTTCAATCCGTCTTTTTGTTATACCTTTGCAACACCTCTGCAAAGGATGTTGCAGGCAAGCCTCGTGCCGTTGCACGGGCATCATGCACGCCCGCAGAAGAATATGTATGAAACACAATGCAATGAAAAAACTCACGGGCAAGGCCGCCATCGTGGCTTTGCCTGCACTGCTCGCAGTAGCCTCGGTGCCTCAGCAGTCGCGGGCCGCCGACAAGGTTGTGCCGCTGAAATACGGCGACATGAACTCGTGGACGGTGCGCACCATTCACGAGTCGGCCGTGATAGGCGGAAAAACCAAGACACTCTATGAGGTAGGCCCGTCGCAAACCATCACGGGCAACGTGCCCTACCGCAACCAGGGCGGTTCGCCGTGGGGCACGTCAAACGTCATGGCCAAGGTAATGGGCGTGGTGAAGACCAACAACTCGGTGTCGCGCGAAAGGCGCGGCGACGGTTGGTGCGCCAAAATGGAAACCCACATCGAGACATGCCGCGTGCTCGGGCTGATGAACATCAACGTGCTCGCAGCCGGGTCGATGTTTCTCGGCGACGTGAAAGAGCCCATCACCGGCACCAAGGACGGTCCGAAGGCCATTAACTGGGGCATACCCTTCACTCAGCGCCCCAAGGCCCTGCGCTACGACTACCGCGTGCACACTCCCGGCAACGCCTCGCGCGTGAGGCAGACGGGCTTCAGCAAGCCCTCGTCGGTGCCCGGCAAAGACTGCTGCATCACGGTGCTCTATCTGCAGCGCCGCACCGAAGACGCCAAGGGCAACATCACTGCCCAGCGCGTGGGCACCATGGTGGTGAAGTACAGTGCCTCGACGCAGGGTTGGGTTGACGGTGCCACCTACGAGATACACTACGGCGACATCACCCACACTCCCGGCTACGACGCCGCCACTATGGGTCTGCGATCCACCGACTATGCGCGCAATTCAAAAGGCAAGAGCGTGCCCGTGCGCGAAGTGGGGTGGGCCAGCGCCTCGGCCGCGCCCACACACCTCGTGCTGCAGTTCTCGTCGAGCCACGGCGGAGCCTATGTGGGCACGGTGGGCAACACGTTCTGGATAGACAACGTGGCACTCGTCTACTGACCACCCGGCGCCGCCTTCGGCGTGAATACCTACTCCGCGGCGGCGCCCTGCAACGAAAATGCCTCTTATGGACAAATCACTCAGACATATTTGCATAGGCATGGCCTACGCCATTGCAGCCCTCGCCCTGCCCAATGTGGCCCTCTGCGCCACCGAACACATGCCCTGGTGGGCCTGCGCGGCCAATGTGTTGCTGCCCGTGCCGGTGTATGCGCTGCTGATCACACTGTGCCGCAAGCCCGGCAAGGCCGTGTGGATGTGCTTTCCGCTCGTCTTTTTCGCAGCCTTCCAGCTCGTTCTGCTCTTCCTTTACGGGCGTGGCGTGATAGCCGTCGACATGTTTCTCAACCTCGTCACCACCAATCCCGGCGAGGCCATGGAGCTGCTCGACAACCTCGTGCCGGCCGTGGCCGTGGTGGTGGCGGTTTATGTGCCCCTGCTCGTCATGGCCGCCGTGTCGTGGCGGCGCGGCACCGAGTGGCCGTGCGGTGATCTTCGGCGTGCCCGCAAATGGGCTTCGGCAGCCGCGGTTGCAGGCGTGGCCGTGGTGGCACTGTGCCGTTTCGGCACGCCAGGCAGCAGTTGCGCCGGCAACGGGCGGGACGCTACCGAGGCGCGCTTCGCCTATCGTGTGTCCGACCATCTCTATCCCGTCAACGTGTTCTACAACCTCTGGCTCGCCGTGCAGCGCACCCGTGCCACGGCACGCTACCGCGACAGCGTGGCCAAATTCAGGTTCGGCGCGCGCCCCACACATGCCGC
>CAVDJG010000169.1:0-3083 GCA_963609005.1 Acidaminococcaceae bacterium | reverse complement strand
AGGTGTATGTGATCGTGGTGGGCGAGACGGCACGCGCCGTCAATTTCCAGCTTTACGGCTATGCACGCCCCACCACGCCGCTGCTTGCCGCCACGCCCGGCATCGATGTGTTCAGGGGAGTAACATCGCAGTCGAACACCACCCACAAGAGCGTGCCCATGCTCATGTCGGCAGCAACGGCCTCCGACCACGCCCGGCTCTACCGCGAGAAAGGCATCGTGGCGGCCTTCCGCGAGGCCGGTTTCCACACGGTTTTTCTCTCGGCACAGAAACCCAACCGCTCGTTCATCGACTTCTTCGGGCAGGAGGCCGACGAGTGGCTGTTTGATGTGGGCCAGAATGCGGCCCGGCCTGCCGACATGCAACTGTTAGACTGCGCCCGCAAGGTGATCGACCAACGCAGGCGCAAGCAGCTCATAGTGCTCCACATGTATGGGTCGCACTTCAACTACCGCGACCGCTACGACCGCCGCCACGCCTATTTCGGTCCTGATGCGCCCTCAACTGCCGATGCGTCAAACCGCGCAGCGCTTGTCAACGCCTACGACAACACCATAAGGCAGACCGACCGTTTCCTGCACGGTCTTATAACAATGCTCGGCCGCCGTGCATGCGCCGCCGCCATGATCTACACGTCAGACCACGGCGAGAACATCTTCGACGACAGCCGCCGCCGTTTCCTGCACGCTTCGCCCGTGCCATCGTTCTTCGA
The DNA here is from genome assembly GCA_963609005.1 of Acidaminococcaceae bacterium. Classification (GTDB taxonomy): domain Bacteria; phylum Bacteroidota; class Bacteroidia; order Bacteroidales; family Bacteroidaceae; genus Prevotella. Next base: position 2,371 of record CAVDJG010000169.1, on the reverse strand, counting down.
CACCAACGTGCCGCTCATCGTGTGGACGTCAGACTCCTACCGCCGGCAGCACCGCCACGAGGCCGAGGCTCTGCAAGCCAACCGATGCAAGGGTGCCGAGAGCAGCGTGTCGGTGTTCCACACCATGCTGCAACTGGCCGGAATAGCCACGCCGCTGCGCAACGACACGCTTTCGCTCGCCTCGCCTTGCTACCGCATGCGCCGCCGCCGTTATCTCGACGACCACGACCGCGCCGTTACGTTCAAGGCCGCCGGCATGACCGAATACGATTTCCGGCAGTTTCGCCTGCACCGCACAACGGGATATTGACGCGCCGAAGAATGCAAATTCCTTTACAATAATTAACACGATGCGCCGCACGAGAATGCCCGCAAAAGCCACCGCAACACCGCCGTGGGCTTTTGCGGACATTCTCGTTGTTTTGTATATAAATTATTATAACACAATGTTTTATCGGTATTTCCATGTCAGTGAGACCCATGTTGCACCGTGCAAAATCCCCTTCTTAATCACAACAAAGGCTTGCTTGCCCCGCAAAGAAGGCTTGTTTGCCCTTCACCGGGGGCTTTCATGCCGCCGCAACAAGGCGTGTCGGGGCGGCAACAAAGGCTTGTTTGGGGTGACGCGGAGTGCAAAGCGTGCAGAAAAGCCCTTGCGATGAGGCTTGCAGTAGGCATCATGCATGCCGCGGCGTGTCTGGATGCGCCATTCGGGCCGCATAAAAATTTAAGTTTATTTAATGTGCCCCACTCCCGACAAAGCCGCGCTTTATGCTTAACTTTGCAATTTGGGGAGTTATAGCCGCCCCTGCTTTACCTCTGTCAACCGGCTGCCGCCAGTTTTCAGTGCCTCGTCCGGCGAGGCCAACCGCTGCACGACCACAAAAAGTTAATACATACAACAAAATCAGAACTCTTATGAACAAACCCAACCTCCGACTCGTGTCGCTGTCGCTCGCGGCAGCCGCCGCACTTGGCGCTACGGCCGCTGCTGCACCGCAGACACGTGCCGGCAACACGCTGAATGTGTCAGGCGAGAGCACGCAAGTCACCCCCGCCATGCGCGCACTGCTCGATGGCGTGGCCATCCTCAACGGCAAGCCGTCGGCCACGGTGCACCGCGACGGTGCAGCCGCCAATGCCGGCGCGCAATTCGTCACCCCGCTCAAGGCCGCGGCACGCGCCGCAAGCCGGTCACTGTGGGGCTATCTGTCGTCGTTCACCGAGTGGCCCACCTCCAGCTGCACCTACGGCTACATGTCGTTCGACGCTGCCACGGCCAGCAACTTCGCCGACTTGAAAACCGAATCGTCCGACCGCTACATGATGCCCAACGGCGGCGGATCGCTCGTTGACGGTGTCTACAACGGAGTGAACTACAAGCTCGACGGCACATCGCTCACCGTCACCCACTACCAGTATGACACACGGTCCAACTGGGGCAGCCTCATAGTGCCCGAAATCGTGACATCGGCCTCGCTCATAGCCACCGAGACAGCCTCGAGCAAATACACGGGCAAGGTTTACGGGCAGTTCTACACCTCCGACATGATGTCGTTTGAATACGGCGTGATTGACTACGACAAGCTCACGCGCACCACCATCGGTCCCGCCGAGGTGAAGATGGTGGCCATGGGCGTGTCGAGCGAGGAGAAACTCTACGGCGTGGGAGCCGACGGCTACCTCTATCAAATCGACACCGCCACCGGAAAGGAAACAAAGATAGGATCCACGGGAGTGTATGTGGCCACCGCCTCAAACCGCACGGCAGGACAGAGCGGCGAAATCGATCAGGACGACGACACGTTCTACTGGGCTTGCATCGACGCCGAACAGCGCGCCGCGCTCTACACCGTTGACCTCGCCACCGGACTGGCAACCAAGATTGCCGACTTCCCGGCACAGAACCAGGTGCTCGGAATGGCCGTGCCCGACGCCGTGCCCGACGCTTCGGCACCGGCCACGCCCACATCGCTCGCCGCCACATTCGACGGCGCGTCGCTCCAGGGAACTATTTCATTCGGCGTGCCTGCCAAGACCTACGGCGGACAGACACTCTCGGGCAGCGTGGGCTACACCGTGCGCTCGGGCGCACAGACAATAGCCGAGGGACAGGCCACGGCCGGAACAACGGCCCAGGTTGACGTGACCGCACCCGAAGGCCCCAACTATTTCAGCGTGACGCTGCACAACTCCGCCGGAAAGAGCATCGCCGCCAAAACCGCAACCTATGTGGGCTACGACGAGCCAAAGCAGGTGTCGTTTGCACGCATGTCGCTCAACGCCTCCACAGGCGTCGCCACGGTGACGTGGGGCAAACCGTCGGCCACCGTCAACGGCGGATACATGGGCACAATAACCTACGACATAG
>CAVDJG010000168.1:0-5217 GCA_963609005.1 Acidaminococcaceae bacterium | reverse complement strand
CTACCGCATGTTCTTCATCGTGGTGCTTGTGTGCACCATTCCGGCATTCCTCATCACATGGTTTGTGCCGTTTACCTATCCCGACAAGGCGAAAGAATAAAGAAATAATAAATACACGATAAAATCACAATTAAATCATCAATATGAGCAATCTGATTATCAAGGGCAACGCATTGCCCAACATGCCGTGGGAAGACCGTCCCGCCAACTCCAATGCCGTGATGTGGCGTTGTTCGAAAAACCCCATCATCCCGCGCGACCTCCTGCCCACATCCAACAGTATCTTCAACAGTGCCGTTGTGCCTTTCGGCGACGGCTTTGCCGGAGTGTTCCGTTGCGACGACACCAACCGCCGCATGGTTCTGCACGTGGGATTCTCTAAAGACGGTGTTAACTGGAACATCAACGAGGAACCGCTGCGCTTCGAGTGCGACAACGCCGAGATAGGACAGTGGGTTTACGGCTATGACCCGCGCGTGTGCTTCATCGACGACCGCTACTATGTTACATGGTGCAACGGCTATCACGGCCCCACAATAGGCGTGGCCTGGACAAAGGATTTCAAGACATTCCACCAGCTTGAGAACGCTTTCTTGCCCTACAACCGCAACGGCGTTCTGTTCCCGAAGAAGATTAACGGCAACTTCGCCATGCTCAGCCGCCCCAGCGACACCGGCCACACTCCGTTTGGAGACATCTTCTACAGCGAGTCGCCCGACATGGAGTTCTGGGGACGCCACCGTCATGTCATGGCTCCGGCAGCATTTGAGCAGTCGGCATGGCAGTGCATGAAGATAGGCGCAGGCCCTATCCCCGTTGAAACATCCGAAGGATGGCTTTTGTTCTATCACGGCGTGTTGCGCTCATGCAACGGCTATGTGTATGCCTTCGGATCGGCACTGCTCGACCTCGAAACACCTTGGAAGGCAATCTACCGTTCTGGTCCTTACCTCATTTCTCCGCAGACTCCTTACGAATGCATGGGCGATGTGCCCAACGTGTGCTTCCCCTGCGCCGAGCTGCACGACCCGGAAACCGGCCGCATAGCTATCTACTACGGCTGTGCCGACACCGTGACAGGCCTTGCTTTCGGATATATTCCCGAGATAATAGAGTGGACACGCAAGAACAGCATCATCTGATGTGTGCATAATAACGCAAAATACAGTGGCGGATGGAATTTCTCTTCTAATTCCACCCGCTTTTTTTGTTTGATATTGTAGCAAATGCTCAAAATCTCACAGTATTAACTTGTCATGCAAGAGCAACAATAATTTGTCAGGAGGTGAGGGTTGAATTAATGTGTTGGTGCAACCTTCAACCCTGAAAGGGTGTCACATGTCAGCCCAGGGTGAGGAAGGAGCGTAGCGACCGACGTAACCCCGAGTAAACGTAAAGCGAAACGGGTGGACTGAAAGTTCACCACAATGAGTTTCAAATTTCTTCTCCAGTCATATTGATGAGGAGCGCATCCACCGCCATGCGCTTCGGCTTGACAAGTTGAAAAAGTTGAATAAAACCTATTTGTCTTTCATAATCGGAATAAAGTGATTAACTTTGCACCATGAAAGCAAGAAGGCGCAAGGCACAGTTTAATCCGTCGGCACACAAAGCCGGGCAATTCGGAGAAGGCTGCACTTTGCGCTTTCTCGTTTAACAAAACATCATTATGACCGACATTGAAATAGCACGCAGCATCAAGCTGAAAAACATTGAAGAAGTGGCAGCCGCCTACGGCATACCCACAGGAGAACTCGAACATTACGGACACTACATAGCCAAAGTGCCGTCAAGGCTTATCGACGACGACAAGGTGAGCAAGAGCAACCTTATACTTGTCACCGCAATAACCCCCACGAAGGCCGGAATAGGCAAGACCACTGTCACCGTTGGCCTGGCACTGGGCTTGGCACGCATAGGCAAGAAGGCTGTGTGCGCGTTGCGCGAACCGTCGCTCGGCCCGTGCTTCGGCATGAAAGGCGGCGCAGCGGGCGGCGGACACGCCCAGGTGCTGCCCATGGACAAGATAAACCTGCACTTCACCGGCGACTTCCACGCAATCACTTCGGCGCACAACATGATTACCGCCTTGCTCGACAATTACATCTACCAGAACCGCGACAACGGCTTTGCCATGCGCGAGGTGTTGTGGAACCGCGTGATCGATGTCAACGACCGCGGTCTGCGCGACATCGTTACGGGTCTGGGCGGCCGCTCCAACGGCGTGATGCGCGAGTCGGGTTTCGACATTACCCCGGCTTCTGAAATCATGGCAATACTCTGCCTTGCCACCGACGAGGACGACCTGCGCCGGCGCATAGAAAACATATTGCTCGGCTTCACGGTAGAGGGCAAGCCTTTTACGGTGAAAGACTTGGGCGTGGCCGGTGCCATAACGGTATTGCTGCGCGATGCCATCTCGCCCAATCTCGTGCAAACCACCGAGCACACGGCGGCTTTCGTCCACGGCGGTCCGTTTGCCAACATAGCCCACGGCTGCAATTCAATCCTCGCAACCAAAATGGCCATGACTTTCGGCGACTATGCCATAACCGAAGCCGGATTCGGTGCCGACCTCGGAGCCGAGAAATTCTTCGATATAAAATGCCGCAAGGCCGGGCTGCAGCCTAAGCTTACTGTGATTGTAGCTACGGCACAGGGACTGAAAATGCACGGCGGCGTAGACATCGACAAGATAAAGTTGCCCGACAGCGAAGGACTCGTGCGCGGCCTGGCCAACCTCGACAAGCACATCGACAACATGCAGTCGTTCGGACAAACTGTCGTAGTGGCGTTCAACCGCTATGCCGAGGACACCGACGACGAGATAGAACTCGTGCGCAAGCATTGTGCTGAACGCGGAGTGGGCTTCGCCGTAAACAACGCCTATGTAGAGGGCGGAAAAGGCGCCGAAGAACTGGCCCATCTCGTGGTTGACACCATTGCTGCACAGCCGTCGGCACCGCTTCATTTCGTTTATGACGACGACGACAGCGTCGAGGACAAGGTTGAGCGCGTGGCACGCAACATCTACGGCGCATGGAAGGTGACATTCAGCGCGGCGGCAAAGAAGAAGCTGAAGATGATTTACGACCTCGGCTACAACCGTTTCCCCGTGTGCATAGCCAAGACACAATACTCGTTTTCTACCGATGCAAAGCAGTATGGCGTGGCATCGGGATTTGATGTCACCGTGCGCGACATCGTGGTGAATGCCGGAGCCGAGATGATTGTGGTTATTGCAGGCAGCATTCTGCGCATGCCGGGGCTTCCCAAGGAACCGCAGGCCATGCACATCGACATCGTAGACGGCGAGATAGAAGGACTTTCTTGATATTGCCGCCGCAGCAAACAGCCTTGATAAAGGCATAGCGGTGCCACGTCCGTTGCATTTGTACGGCCGTGGCACCGCTTTTGTTTGCCCTGGCGGCTTCGTCACTTGGGCCGGTGCACATGCATGTGGCGGCTGCGCTGCACGCGTGCACCATATGCTGCACGTGCGTGTGGCAGTTGCTGCACATGGCCGCGAAGTGCCGAAAAGGTGGCAACGGGCATCACTCCCTGCTGCAATTTTCGCTTTATAAAATTTTTATTGCTAACTTTGTGGTTATTTTAAGACACCCCGCCGCAGCTTTCTGCCACATAAGTTTTTACAGAACAAAATGAAGAAATACCGCATAAAAAAACAATACCGCACGCGCGTGCGGCTCGTGTTGTTGTCAATAGTAGCCCTGTTTGTATTTGCATTGTCAAAATGCAGCTGCTCGTGCAGCCGCAATGCCGGCGGCATTAACGGGCAGGACTCTTTGCATGAGTTCCGCCTCAACGACACTCTCACCAATGCCCTCTCCGACGTTGCCGAGCTGCACGGGCTCGACTCCATTATGGAACGTTATCTGCGCCGTTGGGAACTTAACGGTGCACAGCTTGCGGTGACGCGCAACGACTCGCTGCTCTATGCCAAGGGCTATGGATGGGCCGATGTGGAAAAGCGCGAACCAATGGAGCCGCACCACATAATGCGCATAGCGTCGGTGTCGAAACTGGTCACGGCGGTGGGCATAATGAAACTGCGCGAAATGGGTCGTGTGGGGTTGTCGGAGCATGTGTTCGGACCGAAAGGCGTGCTCAACGACACGGCATACACCAACGTGATAAAAGACAAACGCTATTTCGACATAACCGTTGAGCAGCTCATGCGCCATCAGGCGGGTTTCAACAACTATGCAGGCGACCCTATGTTCTCAACGCGTTACATCATCATGCAGAACCATCTTGCCGCACCTCCCGACCATCGCACCCTGCTGCGCATACTCCTGAAACGCCGTCTGGGCTATACGCCTGGCACTGCGCGCTGCTACAGCAACCTTGGCTTCACCCTGCTGTCGATGATAATAGAGCGGCGTAGCGGCATGTCTTATGAGGCATTCATGCAGAAGCATGTGCTCAAGCCTGCCGGATGCCATGACTTCCACATTGCCGGTACCTACCTGAAAGACCGCCGGCCCAACGAGGTGCACTACTATGTGCACAAAGGTTCGGTGCCGGTGTATGAATACAACAATAGCGGGCGGCTCGTGGAAAAATGCTATGGCGACAACGACCTGCCACGGCTCTCGGGTGCAGGGGCATGGTGCGCGTCGGCCGCCGAACTGTCGCGCCTTGTGGCGGCGATTGACGGTTGTCCGGTTGTCCCCGACATTCTCTCGTCCGCTTCAGTGGCAGCCATGACGCACGAAATGCCCGACCATGGTTTTTCAATGGGGTGGAACTACACGCCGCAGCGCGGTCCGTGGATACGCACCGGCTCGCTTTCGGGCACAAGTGCGATAGTGCTGAAATATGCCGACGGCGAGTGCTGGATACTTATAACCAACACAAGCACATGGAAGGGGCACGGATTCTCGCGCGACACAATGGCGCTCTTCGACAGGCTGCGCAAAAAATACGGCACCAAATTTCCTCACCGCGACTTGTTCATGCCCCCGCAACCGGCTGAATGAGCATGCCGCAGTGTGGCGTAAAAGTTGATTTTGGGGGAGTTGATTGTATGTGAATACAAGTCCTTCCTCTTGTCGCTGGAACAAAACAAATAAAAATATGGGTGGGCACATGCAACTTGTGCAGAACATATTCCTGCAACTTCATGAATATGAAGCTATTCAGAGACCGAGTTGTGAACAAGGAACAATGCAAAACAATATAATCAACTAATAT
>CAVDJG010000167.1:0-5221 GCA_963609005.1 Acidaminococcaceae bacterium | reverse complement strand
ATGCTTTTTCGGCAAAAGAGCCCCTAATTGGGCTTAACATTTTAGCGATATGCTGCATTTTGACCGTATTTCAACACCAGGGCACGACACCGGCAAGTGCTGCATCGGCAAATGCCATGGCACAGAAGCACATTACACCCACGACCAAAGGTTGCTTTCTCTTTTTTACAAACAATGTTCCACATTCCGACAATAAAATTCATCATCAACGAAATTGCATTGAAATTTATTCTCAGCCTTTTGGCTTTTTCTAAAACATTTTATAATTTTGCCATTATAAAGACAAAACAATTTAATAACTTAGACAATATGGAAAAAATCAAAGGACTTATCGATGCTCCTTTCACCCCATTCCACGCCAACGGAGAGGTGAACCTCGAGCCAATTGAACGTTATGCCAACATGCTTGTGAAGAACGGTCTCAAAGGCGTATTCATCAACGGTTCGTCGGGCGAAGGCTACATGCTCACCGAGGAAGAACGCATGGCTTTGGCCGAGCGTTGGGTGAGCGTGGCTCCCGAAGGCTTCAAGGTTATTGTACATGTAGGCAGTTGCTGCGTGAAATCGAGCCGCCAACTGGCCGAGCACGCACAGAAAATAGGCGCATGGGCAATAGGCGCGATGGCTCCTCCTTTCCCCAAAGTGGGACGCGTTGAGGAACTCGTGAAATATTGTGAGGAAATTGCTGCCGGAGCACCCGATCTTCCTTTCTATTTCTACCACATACCGGCATTCAACGGAGCCTACCTGCCAATGGTTGATTTCCTTAAAGCCGTTGACGGACGCATCCCCAATTTTGCAGGCATCAAATACACCTTCGAGAGTCTGTATGAGTATAACCAGTGCCGCCTCTACGCCGGCGGCAAGTTCGACATGCTCCACGGCCAGGACGAAACCATTCTGCCTTGCCTCGCAATGGGCGGCGCACAGGGCGGCATAGGCGGCACAACCAACTACAACGGACGTTGCCTCACTGGCATACTCGAGGCTTGGAAGAACGGCGACATCGAGAAGGCACGCGAACTGCAGAACTACGCACAGGACGTGATAAACGTCATCTGCCACTACCGCGGCAACATCGTCGGCGGCAAGCGCATAATGAAACTCATCGGTCTTGACCTCGGCCCCAACCGCACGCCGTTCCGCAATGTCACCGACGAAGAAGAGGTGACACTGCGCAAAGAGCTTGAAGAAATCGATTTCTTCAACAAGTGCAACGTGTTCTGAACATCATTGTCCCATAATCAAACAACCACCACAACATGGACAACAACAAATATCTTTCCTACTGGGCCGAATGTTACCGCGAAGACCTCGTGAAAAACATCATGCCTTTCTGGATGCAGCACGGCGTAGACCGCGAGCATGGTGGCGTGTACACCTGCGTAGACCGCGACGGCACACTCATGGACTCCACCAAATCGGTGTGGTTTCAGGGACGTTTTGCCTATATCTGCGCCTATGCCTACAACAATATAGAGCAGCGCGCAGAATGGCTCGATGCCGCCAAGAGCACAATCGACTTCATCGAGGCCCACTGCTTCGACACCGACCGTCACATGTTTTTCGAAGTGAAGGCCGACGGTACGCCACTGCGCAAGCGCCGCTATGTGTTCAGCGAGAGTTTCGCTGCCATAGCCATGGCCGAATATAGCAAGGCCACGGGCGACAAAACCTACGCCGACAAGGCCATGCAGATATTCCGCGACATGCGCCGCATGCTCACTACACCGGGTCTGCTCGAACCGAAATATTTGCCCACCATGGAGGCACAGGGCCATAGCATAACAATGATTCTCATCAATGTGGCCAACGTTCTGCGCCAAGTGTGCGACGACCCCGAACTCGAAGAACAGACCGATCTGTCTATCAAGGCCCTGGCGCAGTATTTCATTCACCCCGAATACAAGGCTCTGCTTGAAACCGTAGGCCCCAAGGGCGAATTCATCGACACTATCAACGGCCGCGTAATCAACCCAGGTCACTGCATTGAAACATCATGGTTCCTGCTCGACGTGGCCGAACGCAAAGGCGACAAAGAGCTGCAAAAGCTCGCTTTACAGATACTCGACTGGTCGTGGGACTGGGGTTGGGACAAGGAATTCGGCGGCATCATCAATTTCCGCGACTGCAAGGGATTCCCGCAACAGGACTACTCGCAGGACATGAAGTTCTGGTGGCCGCAGTGCGAAACCATCATCGCCTGCCTCTATGCCTACAAGCTCACCGGCGACGAGAAATATCTCGAGCGTCACCGCATCATAAGTGAGTGGACTTATGCCCATTTCCCCGACCATGAGTACGGCGAGTGGTATGGCTATCTGCACCGCGACGGAAGCGTGGCCCAGCCCGCCAAGGGCAACATCTTCAAAGGCCCGTTCCATGTGCCCCGCATGATGATACGATCGCATCTGCTCTGCAACGAGATTCTCGCCGCAAAATAAACGCGACACAACAACACTGGCGAAACGTCTTGCCGTCGGCACTGAGGGCCGGGCAAGGCGTTTCACCTGAACATAGAGCCAAACTGCGTTTGGCCTACATTTCTTTTACACCATTTCTTTACCACAAAACCAACGTCTAAACAACATTAATATGAAAAATTCCAAGATTTATCCTTGGGTGGTGGTCGTACTGCTGGGCGGTGTCGCCTTGCTCAACTATATGGACCGCCAAATGCTTAGCACCATGAAGGAAGCCATGCAGCTTGACATCACCGAGCTTCAGTCGGCCACGAATTTCGGCCGTCTCATGGCCGTCTTCCTTTGGATATACGGACTGATGAGCCCCGTATCTGGCATCATAGCCGACCGTCTGAGCCGCAAATGGCTCATCGTCGGCAGCTTGCTGGTATGGTCGTCGGTAACTTATTTCATGGGACTTGCCACCACTTTCGACCAAGTGTTCTGGCTACGCTCAATCATGGGCATCAGCGAGGCACTCTACTTGCCGGCCGGACTGGCACTCATTGCCGACTACCACACCGGCGGTTCGCGATCGCTTGCCGTGGGCATACACATGACGGGCCTCTACATAGGCCAAGCCATCGGCGGTTTCGGAGCAACACTCGCCGCTGCCTATTCGTGGCACACCACCTTCCACTGGTTCGGCATCATCGGCATTGCCTATGCAGTAGTGCTTGCTGTGTTCCTGAAAGACAAGAAGCGCGACTACACTCCAGCCGTTGAAACGCCAGCAAAACAACCTTCAATGGGCGTCTTTGCAAGCATGCGGTCGCTGCTCACCAACGTGGCATTCTGGGTTATACTTCTCTATTTCGCCGTGCCGAGCCTTCCCGGTTGGGCCACAAAGAACTGGCTGCCCACGCTCTTCGCCGAAAATCTCGGTCTGCCAATGGCGCAAGCCGGCCCCATGGCCACAATCACAATCGCCGCTTCATCGTTTATTGGTGTGCTGTCTGGCGGCGCTCTGAGCGACAATTGGGTAAAGCGCAACCTGCGCGGCCGTGTCTACACCGGCGCAATAGGCTTGGGGCTTACCATTCCGTCGCTCCTTCTTCTCGGCTTTGGCCACAATATTGTAGGCATCGTCTGTGCAGGTTTGCTCTTCGGTGTGGGCTTCGGAATGTTTGATGCCAACAACATGCCCATACTCTGCCAGTTTGTCGGCTCACGCCAGCGCGCCACAGCCTACGGAATAATGAACATGGTGGGAGTGTTTGCCGGTGCTGCCATTACAGATGTGCTCGGGAAATGGAGCGACAACGGAAACCTCGGACTCGGTTTCGCCGTACTTGCAGCAGTGGTTGCCGTGGCTCTTGCCGTGCAACTCAGCGCCCTGCATCCCAAGACCGACAACATGGAATAGTCTACATAAAACCATACAACAGAAATATCACCATGATTGTTTCAAATCTTCAACACTCAGAGCGCATCGAACCGCTCCACCCTCTGTTCAAGAAAGCGTTCGACTACATCAAGTCGCACGATTTGCTCAATACTCCATGCGGACGCATAGAGATAGAAGGCGACGACCTCTTCATCAACAACGTCAATCCCGAATGCGTGGCCGCCGACAGTCAGGTGCTTGAAATGCACCGCGACTACATCGACATACATGTACTTCTGGAAGGCGAGGAAACCATTGGTTGGAAGCCCGTGGAGGACTGCACCGACGAGAAGCAGACCTACGATGCAGCAGCCGACTGCGCACTTTATGCCGACCGCGCCCAAGTTTACGCCACGCTTCGTCCCGGCCAGTTCATGATAGTGTGGCCCGAAGACCCACACGCTCCCGTAATCGGCAGCGGCAAGGTGCGCAAACTCATTGTGAAAGTCAAGGTAAATGCAACACCCACAGAGTAACAATAGCTACAGGATGTAGCCACGTGGGGTTACAGTAAAAGCCCTTACAACATTTCGGGTCACCTCCTTGCAGGTGGCCCGTTTTTATTTATATGAAAGAATGTCAAACAACGCCACCATTACAAGCAGGCGCAAAGGTAATGCACGGCGCAAGCGTTTGCAAGTAAATTGCCGCTTTCATAAGTTGACTTTGGCAAACGACGCATCATTATATTTGTATGCGAGCATATAATATTATTTGTTGTTTTGGATTTTCCCGGATAACAATAAATTGGAATGATGAGCACCAAGCCCTGCAAGGGCGTAACGGTCACAGCCCAGGGTGAGGAGGGAGCGGAGCGACTGACGTAACCCTGGGTTAACAGAATGTGGTAAGGGTGGACTGAAAGTTCACCACAATAAGTTTTATTTTTCTAACAACCGATTGGGAGTTATATTATGATAATAGGTACGCGTACATATAATATGCAATCATTGCGGCTTACCCGACGGCGGCAGAAAACTGTGCGGGAGACATGCAAACGCTCTTCGCTTTGTTCAGACATACACTTCCGCGCGTGCAGGCATATATACACAAAAAAAGGTCTCCAAAGCCGTTAGGCGATGAAGACCTCGTGTAAAGAAGGCAGCTTCCTACTCTCCCGCATTGCATTGCAGTACCATCGGCGCAAGCGGGCTTAACTTCTCTGTTCGGAATGGGAAGAGGTGGGACACCGCCGCAATAACCGCCTGAATTTCTTCTCTATTCCCTCTACTTACGAGGGCGAGTGTACGAAAGACAGATTGAAAGGCAAAACCGTAAAAGAAAACAACCGCTGAAAACACAGCCACTATGGGAAAGTTTCGGGCAATTAGTAGCGCTCGGCTTTGACGTCGCCGTCTTTACACCTGCGCCC
>CAVDJG010000166.1:1668-5238 GCA_963609005.1 Acidaminococcaceae bacterium | reverse complement strand
CCGTTGATGGGCTACATGCACTCGCTTTGGGTGCCGCATTCATGGAAGACTTTCTACATAGACGGAAAAATAATTATTTTAATAGTTTTTATGTATATCTTATTTATCACAGTCATCCTGACGGCTGTTGTATTGGTGGTGGGTGCATACGTAGTTGCAAAACTCGTAGGCCCTCGTTCGTACAACCCGGTTAAGGGTCAACCGTTTGAGTGTGGTATCCCGACGCGCGGCTCCTCCTGGATTCCCGTTCATGTGGGCTACTACCTCTTCGCGATTCTTTTCCTGATGTTCGACATCGAGACACTGTTTCTCTACCCCTGGGCAGTAGTTGTCAAAGAGTTTGGAGCAATGGCACTTGCGAGTGTCGGCTTCTTTATGCTGGTATTGGTATTTGGCCTTGCTTACGCTTGGCGGAAAGGAGCATTGGAATGGAAGTAAGAAAACCTGTCATCAAGAGTATCCCTTACGGTGAGTTCAAGGACAACGAAAGCCTTGAGAAGATAGTTGATGAACTCCACGAAGGAGGAGTCAATGTAGTTGTCGGCTCGCTCGACCAGGCTATCAACTGGGGACGTTCCAACTCTCTGTGGTCATTGACTTTCGGAACATCGTGCTGCGGTATTGAGTTTATGGCAGTGGGATGTGCACGCTACGACTTCTCGCGCTTCGGTTTCGAGGTTACGCGTAACTCTCCACGCCAGGCCGACCTTATCATGTGCGCCGGAACAATCACCAACAAGATGGCTCCCGTGTTCAAGCGTCTCTACGACGAAATGGCCGAGCCGAAGTATGTGGTTGCCGTGGGCGGATGCACAATCAGCGGCGGCCCGTTCAAGAAATCGTACAATGTGGTGCGCGGTATCTCTGAAATAGTGCCGGTAGATGTGTATGTGCCCGGATGCCCCCCGCGTCCGGAGGCAATCCTCTACGGTATGATGCAGCTTCAGCGCAAGGTGAAGGTCGAGAAATTCTTCGGCGGCGCCAACCACAAGATGACGAAAGAAGAAAAAGAACTCTCGATGTCGAAGGGCGGACTGCACGGACTCAGCAACGAGGCTCTTGCAAGCCAGAAGAACACTATTGTCGTGGACAATGTGCCTGAGGATTTCGACGCGAAGAAAGGTCTAACTGATTAATATAATAAGGTATAAGATATGAAACTTGAAAACATTGAACTCTCGTTTGACAATTTTGCGGGCGAGATGTCGAAACTGAAAAACCAGAAACATTTCGACTACCTTGTTACCATCATCGGCGAAGATTTCGGCGAAGAAGGCTTGGGATGTATCTACATCCTTGAGAACACCGACAACAACGAGCGTTGCTCGGTGAAGACCATAGCAAAGAAGGTGGACGGAAGCGACGTGATACCTACCGTCATAGACCTTTGGCGCGCTGCCGACCTGCTTGAACGCGAAGTGTTCGACTTCGTGGGCATCAAGTTCCTCGGCCACCCTGACATGCGCCGCCTTTTCCTCCGCACCGATTTCAACGGCTACCCGCTGCGCAAGGACTTCGACATGAGTCCCGAGGCAAACAAGTTCCCGCTGACCGACGAGCCGGAGTCCGACTACACCGTAGTTTACAGTCTTGACGATGACGGGCATCTCGTGGCAACGCAGAAACGACTCTTCGACGAAGACGATTTCGTGGTGAACATCGGTCCTAACCACCCCTCGACCCACGGTGTGCTCCGCTTGCAGACTGTGCTCGACGGCGAAAAGGTGAAGGCCATACATCCCCACCTCGGATATATACACCGTGGCATAGAGAAAATGTGGGAGGACATGACCTATCCGCAGACGCTTGCTCTGACCGACCGATTGAATTACCTTTCGGCCATGATGCACCGCCATGCTCTCGTGGGAGTGATTGAGGAAGGACTGGGTGTTGAACTCTCCGACCGCATACATTATATACGCACCATCATGGACGAGCTTCAGCGTATCGACTCGCACTTGTTGTATCTGGGTTGTACGGCACAGGACCTCGGCGCACTCACTGCTTTCCTCTACTGCATGCGCGACCGCGAGCATGTGCTCAACGTGATGGAGGAGACAACCGGCGGGCGTCTTATAATGAACTACTACCGCATTGGCGGATGTCAGGCCGACATCGACCCGAAATTCGTGGAGAACACAAAGAAACTCTGCAAATATCTCCGTCCGAAGATTCAGGAATACCTCGACGTGTTCGGCGACAATGTGATTACTCACAACCGTCTTGTAGGCGTGGGTCCGATGAATCTCGCCGACTGTATCAACTATGCAGTGACCGGACCGGCAGGACGTGCCGCCGGATGGAAGAACGACACTCGCAAGCGTCATCCGTATGACATGTATGACAAGGTGGAGTGGAAGGAAATCACGATGACCGGTTGCGACTCGATGGACCGCTACTACTGCCACATACAGGAGCTCTACCAGAGTCTCGACATCATTGAGCAACTCATCGACAATATCCCGGAGGGCGATTTCTACATCAAGCAGAAACCTATAATCAAAGTTCCCGAGGGTCAGTGGTATTTCTCTGTTGAGGGAGCCAGCGGCGAGTTCGGCGTTTATCTCGACTCGAAGGGCGACAAGAGTCCTTACCGTATGAAGATGCGTCCGATGGGTCTCACTCTGACCGGCGCTCTGGACCCGATGCTTCGCGGCCAGAAAATCGCCGACTTGATAACAACAGGTGCTGCTATCGACTTCGTTATTCCTGATATCGACAGATAATTGCACAAACATTAACAATAAATATAGGAAATAATGTTTGACTTTAGTTTAGTAACAAACTGGTTCCATAACCTCCTTTCAGTGACCTGCGGTCTTGGAGTGTTTTGGACAACACTGATTGAGTGCATCTTGGTTGGTGTCTGCATACTTGCAGGCTACGCCATCCTCGCCATCATCTTGATCTTTATGGAGCGTAAGGTCTGCGCCTACTTCCAGTGCCGTCTCGGCCCGATGCGTGTCGGTCCTTGGGGTATATTCCAGGTGTTTGCCGATGTGCTGAAAATGCTTATAAAGGAAATCTTCTCTGTGGATGGTGCCGACAAACTCCTCTACTATGTGGCTCCGTTCCTCGTTATCATTGCTTCGGTAGGCACTTTCGCGTTCCTCCCATGGAACAACGGGGCCGAGGTGCTTGATTTCAACGTGGGCGTATTCCTCATGTCGGCAATATCAAGCATCGGCATCGTGGGCATCTTCATGGCAGGATGGGGCTCGAACAACAAGTATTCGGTGGTTTCGGCCATGCGTGGTGCCGTGCAGCTCATCTCCTACGAGATGTCGCTCGCCCTTTGTCTCATCACAGCCGTCGTGCTCACAGGCACGATGCAGGTGTCGGGCATTGTCGAGGCACAGCAAGGTGCGTTCGGATGGCTTATCTTCCGCGGACACATCCCGGCAATAATCGCTTTCCTCGTGTTCCTCGTTGCAGGCAACGCCGAGGCAAACCGCGGCCCGTTCGACTTGGCTGAGGCTGAGTCGGAGCTTACTGCCGGTTATCACACCGAGTATTCGGGCATGGGCTTCGGCTTCTACTACCTCGCCGAATACCTCAACCTCTTTGTGG
>CAVDJG010000166.1:0-1658 GCA_963609005.1 Acidaminococcaceae bacterium | reverse complement strand
CCACCACAGTGTTCCTCGGTGGATGGGCTCCGTTAAATATCGGTGTGGAGGCCGTTGACGGCATTCTCAACTTCATCCCGGGCATAGTGTGGTTCTTGGGCAAGACGTTTGCAGTGGTTTGGCTGCTCATGTGGGTGCGTTGGACATTCCCGCGTCTGCGTATCGACCAAATCCTGAAACTCGAATGGAAGTATCTCATGCCTTTGTGTCTTATCAACTTGATTCTCATGACCGTAGTTGTGGCATTCGGTTGGCACTTCTAAAAATACATCATTAAGACAATGGAAGAAAACAAAAAATCATATTTCGGAGAAATCGGGGCTGCCGTCAAGACTCTCGCCGTGGGTATGAAGACAACTCTGCAAGAGTACTTCACCCCGAAGAGCACCGAGCAGTATCCCGAGAACCGCAAGACTACGCTGCATGTCTCCGCACGCCATCGCGGACGTCTCGTGATGAACCGCGACGAGAACGGTGCCGTGAAGTGTACAGCCTGTACGCTTTGTGAGAAGACTTGTCCCAACGGCACAATCAAAATCGTGTCGCAAATGGTGGAAAACCCCGAAACGGGCAAGAAGAAAAAGCAGCTTGTCGATTATCAGTACGACCTCGGCGACTGCATGTTCTGCGAACTTTGCGTGAACGCCTGCAATTTCGGCGCAATCAAATTCGTAAACGATTTCGAGAATTCCGTGTTCGACCGCAATGCACTCGTGCTTCATCTTGACAAGGAAGTGTATGAAGGCGGTTCGCTGCCCAATATCATTGACGGCGGGGCTGATTTCGAAATCGGAACATTTAACACCAAAACAAAATAAGGAGTAAGAATAATTATGGCAAGTTTAGTAATGTTTTGCATCTTGGCAGCAGTCATTCTTGGCTCGGCTGTCATGTGTGTGGCGACAAAACGCATCATGCGTTCCGTCACATTCCTGCTTTTCGTACTCCTTGGAGTGGCAGGACTTTATTTTCTGCTCGACTACACCTATCTTGGCGCAGCCCAGATAAGCGTATATGCCGGTGCAATGGTGATGATGTATATATTTGCCGTTCAGCTCGTGAGCAAGCGCACCTTGCAGGGACTTGTGGAGCGTGTCAAGGGCTGCCGCGCAGTCAGTGCCGCACTGGTTTGTCTCGTGGGACTGGTGACTGTTGTAGGCATTCTGTTGAAGAACGGTTTCCTCAGCCTCGCTGTTGAGGGTGAGGAAGTTAAGATGAATACTATCGGCAACGCCCTTCTCGGTTCGGACAAATACCAGTATGTGCTTCCGTTCGAGTTCATCTCAGTGTTCCTTTTGGCATGTATCATTGGAGCAATAGTTGTAGCACGTAAAGAAAAGGAGGATAAGTGATTATGGTTACTATAGAATGTTATTTCGTGCTTGGCGCACTTCTGTTCTTTATCGGTGTGTTCGGCTTCGTTACACGCCGCAACCTTATAGCGATGCTCGTTTCAATAGAACTGGTGCTCAACGCTGTCGATTTGAACTTTGCGGCGTTCAACCGTCTGCTCTTCACCGAAGGCAATGAAGGATTCTTTATGACTCTTTTCTCAATAGGTGTGAGTGCAGCCGAGAGTGCTGTCGCAATCGCGATTATTATTAATGTTTACCGCAATTTCCACAGCGATCAGGTGAACAGTATTGAAAACATGAAAT
>CAVDJG010000165.1:0-5244 GCA_963609005.1 Acidaminococcaceae bacterium | reverse complement strand
TGCGTTTACCCAGGGTTACGTCGGTCGCTCTGCTCCCTCCTCACCCTGGGCTATTATGTTGCGCCCTTGCAGGGCTTTACCCTCAAAATTTACCTTCCGGGGCGTTACGCCGCCGCTACGATTATGCCTCATTCCACACTGGCGTGTGATGCCTTTTCATGTCGTTTCACTGTTTCTTTGAATTGAACAGAGGCTTCGCGGCCGCGTGCGGCATACGGTGCACGCACGGCGGGCAGACGCGCTGCGTTTGTGCACCGCATGCGCCACGGCGCGGCACGGCACAAAAAAGGCCGGGACATTGCTGTCCCGGCCTTTTTTGTATAGTCTTGCGGCGGTGTTACTTCACCACGATGGTGCGGTCGTTAACTACATAGACGCCGCTCTTGAGCGACTTGAGCGACTTCATGTTGCGGCCCACGAGGCGGCCGTCGGTGGTGTAGACGTTGTAGGTTGCGGCCTCGGCTGCTTCGGCTGCGCTTATGCCTACGGTCGTTTCGCGTGCCGTTGCAGGCAGCGATTCGCCCTCGGCATATACTGCCGTCACGGCGTAGGTGTGCGTGCCTGCCGCTGCGCTGTTGTCGGTGTAGGCGTTGTTGTCGGCGGCCACGGTGCCCACGAGCTTTCCGTCGCGGTAGATGTTGTAGCCTTTGAGGCGTCCGCTGCCCGAGTTGTAGGTCACGTCGTCAACCATGAACATGAATGCCTGCGATCCCGATGTGGTGTGGTGCAGGGCGAAGTGTGTAGCGCCCTCGGGCAGTGTGGCCGTGGCCTGCTGCCACTTGCCGCCGCTCACGGTGCGTGTCTCGCCCAGTTTCACAAACGATGCTATGTCGGTGCCCTCGGTGCTGTAAAGCACGTCGTAGGTTTCGGGATAGTCGGTGCCGCCCGCGCTGAGGTTGTTCACCCAGAAGGTCACCGTCTGCTCCTTGCCCGAGAGTGTGGGGCTTATGAGCCAGTCGTTGCTGTCGTAGAATGTTGTGGTGCCGTTGTCGGTGTAGCTGTATACTGCTGCCAGATATTTGTCGCCCGAGTGCGGCACGAGCGATGGAGCCGCAGCAGTTGCTTCGGGTGCCCAGCTTTCGGGGTCGAAGGCTATGTAGGCGAATTTCTCGCCCTGGTGTTCATACTCCTTTGTGGAGTATATTGTTCCGGCTCCGCCTTTCTCGCCCTGGTAGAGCGATGTCCACTCGCCGAAGTTGTCGGTGTTCCACGAGTCGTAGTTCTCCATGTCGTCGGTCACGGTGGCCTCGTCGTCGGCCGGTGCGGTCCATGTCACGGCCATGCCGCCGTCGGCTGTCGGCTGCACCGATGCGTTTTCGGGCTTGGCCTGTGTGGGCGATGTGAGCTCCACGCGTGTCGTGGCCTCGTTGTCGGCCTCGTTGCCGTCGCCGTCAAGGTCGACCACGGCCTTAAGCACGGCCTCGCTTGCCTCGTTGAAGAGGCTTGCCTCGTAGTCGAAGGTGTAGGTTGTGCTTTCCAGCGGTTCGAGTGCTGCGTCGGCTTTCTGGCTTGCCACTTCGGTGCCGTCGGCCAGGAGGCGCACGGTGTAGGCCGAGGTGGCGTTGTCGCCGTTGTTCTTTACCGTCACCTTCACCTTGCCGCTGCTGCCCTTGCGCACCTGTGCCGGTGCCGACACTGCTGCCTGCAGGTCGTAGGGGAAGACGTTGGCCACGCTTATTCCGTCGATGTAGAGGTTGTAGGCCTTCACTCCTATGTCGCCGCGGAAGCGCACCATGACGTAGGGCAGCGACGTGTAGTCGGCCAGCGAGACGGTTGACTTGCGCCACACTGCGGCATCGGCCGAGGTGAGCTGTGCGTAGTCGAAGGTTGAAAGCTGGTCAACCGATCCGTCGGGTTTCTGCACCTCGACGGTGAGGCGCATGTCGGAGAGCGGGTCGGCATAGTGGCTGAAGCGCAGTTTGGGAGATGTAGCGCCGCCGAGTGCTATCTTGCCGGTGTTTATCCATGCCGTTTCGTAGGGAGCGGCGATGTTGAGCTTGAAGCATCCGCCGTCGTTGTCGCAGCTGGTGTCGGTGCAGAGGCCGAAGCCCGAGTTGCCCGAGTTGTTGCCCCACCATAATATGTTCACGTTGCCGCCGGCCAGACTCTCGCTCACGGGCAGGGCGTAGGGAGTGCCCACGATGAGCGGCGTGGAACCGGTTATGAGGCTCGTTCCTGCCGTCGATGCTGCCGCGAGACCCAGTTGCACGGTCTGCTGTGTGCCCTCGCCGGTGTTGTAGGGCAGGTCGTAGCTTGTGGCGTTTTTCACGCTGTCAACGAGTTCGGCCGTCGTTCCTTGGCTTCCCGATGTCACGGTGTATATCTTGTACCACACGTCGGCGGGCTTCACCACTCCGCCGTTGGCGCCTGTTGTGCCCACGGCGTTCCACTCCATGTGTATGTTGGTTGTGCCGTCGGTGAGCGACGGTGTTGCCGGACGCACCGGAACGTCGATGCCCACATAGGTCTTTGCGCTCACGCTGCGGCCCTCGCCTTCGGAACTGAACGACCGCACGGTGTAGGTGTTGAAGCCTTGCAGGGCCTCGGTGTCTTCAAATGTCAGTGTGGCGCAGGTGTCGGGGGCCTCGAAAGTGGCCACGGTCTTGCCGTCGCCGCGCGTCACATCCACGCGCGACAGTCCGCCTTCGAGCTTTTCGCCGCCCAGGTTCACGCCCGGTGTGGTGAACGAACCCGAAACCTTGAGTTCTCCGTCGGCATCGGCCTTCACTGCAAGAGCGGTGGCCGAGTCGGGCAGCGAGAGCGACATTCCCTCGTATATGCTCACGTTGCGCAGATAGAGCCGGAACTCGTCGGCATCGCTCACGGCGTGGAATCCGATGAACACCTTGCGGTCTTTGTCGGCAGCCAGCTCACGGGTGTATTTCGTGAACGTGGGCGACACGATGTCGGTGGGTTCAAGCAGCGTGTTGGTCATGGCCTCGGCCGTGGGCGCATCGCCCCACTTCACCTCTATGCGCTCGCTGTAGGAGTAGCCATAGGAGCAAGTCTCAAGCGACACCGAGTAGAGTTTTCCGCCCTTGAGCTGTATGGCCGGCGTGATGAGCCAGTCGTCGCCGGCGTTGGTGCGGCTGTATTTGTAGGACGCTGCTGCGAGGTCGCCCTTCTCATAGAACTCCCATGTGGAGCCGTCGTTGTTGCTGTCGATTATGGTGTAGACGCTCATTCCCTCCTCGGTGTCGAGTGCCTCGGTGTAGGGCGGCACTATGGCTGCTCCGTAGACGGCCTTGTTTGATGTGGTCTCGGTGCTTGTGTTCTTGCCGTTGACGGCTTTCACGCCGTAGTAGTAAGACTGCAGGCTGCTGCCGGCATCGAGTGTCTCGGTGAATGTGGTGCCGTCGTAGCCCTCGGCCACGGTAACGTTGTCGGGGTAGCGCACTATGGTGTAGGTGGGTTTGCCCACATATCCGCCGTTAAGTCCTTCGGTGGCTGCGTCCCATGAGAGCGTGACCACGCCCGTAGAGGCGTCGATGGCGAGCTGCAGGTTCTGCACGGGCTTGGGCTCGTCGTAGCCCACATACACCTTGCTCTTGGCCACGGGGCTCGACCCTGCGGTGTTGGCTGCGGTGACGTTGAACGTGGTGAGGCCCTCGGGCACGGTCACTTCTTCAATCACCTCGTCGCCGGGTGCTGCGGTGGCATGCTTGAGCGTGTCGGTTCCGGCCACAATATAGTAGTCGAGCGTGCCGCTGAGCGTGCCTCCGGCAAACGTTGCGGTGGGCATGGTGAAGCCCACATAGCCCGTGGTGGAGCCGTTGTCGAAGAGCACTTCAAGGCCCGACACTGCCGCCGGCGCGTCGTCGGCAGCCTGCGCTGCGGGCACGGTGAGTCCGTACACGGTTTCCTGTCCGCCGAAGTCCACCACCTTTGTTGCCGCTCCGGTGGTGAGGTCAACGGTGTAGAGTGCGGTGTTTTTGTCGGCATCCTTGCACACCCAATAGAATATTCCGGTCTTCTGGTCGATTTCGCCGCTCTGTCCGTAGTGTCCGCCGTTGCTGTCGCGCACGGTCACTCCGGTGCTTCCCACGAGCGTTTCGGTGCCGTCGTCGGTGCTTATGCGGTAGAGGTTGCCGTCGTCGGCCACGCCGTAGAGCACGTTGCCGGCCGTAACGCCGAGTGCCACATAGGTGTTTTCAGACGTGCCGAAGTCTTTGCGCGACATCGTGGCATAGTCAACGGTGCCGAGCACGAAGCCCGAGGCGTCGCTGTTGTAGAACTCGCCGTAGGTTACTCCGGTTGCGGTGTTGGTGGCAGTTTCGGTGGCTATGTAGGTGATGTCTTCGAGTTCGGTGGAGCCGAGCTGTGCCATTGTCTCCGGGTCGTAGGTGTTCAGATATATGTAATAGTAGGGGCCGCCCTTAAACCACCGCGTGATGTAGAGCGTGCCGTCCTGGAACACGGCTCCGCCGTTGCCCTCCATGTAGTAGCTTCCGGCCGAACCTATCATCTGCAGGCTCAATGGCGACGAGGCGTTGAAGGTGTAGAAGCCGCGCGAGTCGTTGCTCTCCCATGTGTTGGAGTAGGTGATGTTGCCCCAGAGCTCGCGTCCGTCGGCTGTGCGCACGTCGCGCAGCGTTTTGGGCGAACCTGCCGCCGCTGCCTTGCCGCGCGGTGTGCGCTCGTGCAGGATGTCGGTGCCGGTTACTATCGCGGCACTCGCCGTGCCGGGAGCATCGGGCAGGACTTTTGAAAGAAGCGGGTAACGGCCCGCCGTGCGGTCGGCCTTGTCCACGCGCGAAGCGTAGCGCATTATGCCAAACGCTTCGTGCGTTCCCTGCCCAGTGCCATGACTTGCGCCCGGGGTTTGGGCTGACAGGCTGCCTGCAAGTGACAGAACGCAGCACATGACTGCTGTTCTGGCAGCATTGTAATGATTTTTTCTCATTTTCGCTGTCGTTTTTTTCGTTTTTAAGTAATTTGTTTTAATATCAAGATGCAAAATTATTCTTTTTCTGTCAACATCACCATTAAAATGCAGGAAAGTTATATTTATACTCGATTTTCCTTTCATTTCTTAATGATTTTAGAAAAAATACTACCAAAACATGCACTTTCGCAACTCTTTGCATGAGGAAAACGATGTCGAGACACCGCCTTTGCACGGGGCCGACTGCACATCGGTGCACTGACAAGAGAAAAAAAGCAGAAATGCAACTCGTGGCTTTTGGTCTTTCGGCAATTTTTAATACATTTGTAGGCAATAAGCTAAGACTTTACACAAAGAAC
>CAVDJG010000164.1:0-5288 GCA_963609005.1 Acidaminococcaceae bacterium | reverse complement strand
GAGATGCTCTCGATGTCGCCCGGCAGAAGCCGTCCCATTTCCTCAGAGTCGGATGCCACACCGTCGATGAGTATCAGCGGTTGGCCGCCGTTTATCGATGCTTCGCCGCGTATGTTGAGCGTAGCCTGTTTGCCCGGTTCGCCGCTGGTGAAGTCGATGTTGAGGTTGGGTATCATGCCCTGCAGTCCGCGCGACACGTCGGTGATAGGACATTTTTCAATTTCTTTCGACGTGAGCTGGTCAACCGCTCCCGAAAGGTTCACCTTCTTTTGTGTGCCGTAGCCCACCACTACAACATCGTTGAGCGTGTGCGTGTCCTTGTCGAGTGCTATTTTAAGGTTCTTGCTCTCCTTCGACAAGACGCTTTTCTCGGCAAACCCGAGATAATGTATTGTGAGTCGCGAGTCTTTGTCTACCGAAATAGAGAAGTGTCCGTCAATGTCGGTTGTTGTTCCGTTTGCGCTTTCACTTTCATACACAGTGGCTCCCGTGAGAGGTTCGCCCATGTCGTCTACCACAGTGCCCTCAACGACGATTTTCTTTTGCTTCGGTGTTGCTGTAGGTTCGCCGCCACGGTTTTTCGCAGCGGCGGGCATGGCAGCCATCGGCAGTGCCGTTGCAGTCATTCCGGCAATGAGGCACGTGCCAGTCAAGATGTTTTTCAGTTTCATGCTTTTATCTAAAAGTGTTTGTTGTTCTCACGGTTGCAAAATTACAGTCACACTTTTTTGAATGTTTTAACACGTTATTACGGTTTTGTTAAAACTCTAAATCAGGCTTGAAACATTGTACCCCGGGTCGGGGCGGTGACACCTTATTATATATAGGTGTATAAACGCGGCGACGGCGGAAAGGAAATATTGTCCCTTTCCGCCGTCGCCGGTAGGTTGTATGGTTTTATTTTCGGTCTTTCAGCAAGTCGCGTATCTCGGTGAGCAGCAACTCCTCTTTTGTGGGTTTCGGCTCGGGTGTCTCGGCTGCCTTGCTTTCCTCCTCTTTCTTTGTTATGCTGGCAAGTTTGTTTATGCCCTTCACGAGCATGAACACGCAGAAAGCAATAATCACAAAGTCGATGGTGGTTTGAATGAAGTTGCCGTAGTTTATTGTGGCAGGCTGCAATTTCTCCACGCCCATATCAACCGAGGGGAGCGTGAATTTGAGGTCGGTGAAGTTGACGCCTCCAATAATCCAACCTATTGGCGGCATTATTATATCGTCAACAATCGATGAAACTATTTTCCCGAATGCGCCTCCGATGATTACACCGACGGCCATATCGACGGCATTTCCTTTTACCGCGAATGCTTTGAAATCGTTAAGTAATTTGCTCATGTCTTATGGTGTTTATGTTTTGTCGTGTGTCTGCCGTGTGTGTCAGACATGTGCAAATTTACTTATTTTTTTGTTGAAATCGGCGTTTTTGTGTGTCAAAAGCCTCGCACATGCACTTTGTTGGCGCATGTGCAACAAACGGGCCAGCCCGATAAAGCCTAAAACTCGCCAAAACCTAAATGTGAGCTGGCCCGTTGTTGTCATGTCATGCAGGCATGTGCAGCATAATGCTGTTGCCTGAGCGTGCGATTATTTCTTTGTTTTCTTTGCAGCCTTGCCGCTTTTCTTCACGGGGTTCATCACGCCCTTGCCGGCAGCCTGCTGGAAGAAGGGCAGGTCTTGCAGGGTCTTGCCCTCTTTCTTCAAGCTCTCAATTAGCTCCACAACCCATCCAGAATTCCATGTGGTGCGTCCTTCGAGGCGTGTGCCGCGCGTGCAGTCGGCCCACCACGCAGTCATATCGTTCTTCATGCTTTCCACACGCTGCGGATACATGGCCGAGAGGTCGTGCTCCTCGTTGCGGTCGGTCATAAGATTGAAGAGTTCAACCTTGTCGTTCTTGCCCCAGATGCATTTCCAGTCGCCATCGACAACCGACATGAAACCGGTTTCGGCAGCAAAAATCTTGCGCTCGGGCATTGCCTCGTTTTTGGTGAGTGTGGGAAGGAGCGACACACCATCAACCTTGCGCGGGTTCTCCACACCGGCAATGTCGAGGAATGTGGGCATGAAATCGATGAAGTGCATGGGCTCCGATGTCTTGCGGTGTCCCCACTTCTTCGGGCAGTAGAATATTGCCGGCACACGGCATCCACCCTCGTAGGCTCCGCCCTTAAATCCGCGGAAATAGCCGTTGTTGCCCGGATATTTCTCGGCAGCCACCTTCTCGCCGCCATTGTCTGATGTGTATATTATTATTGTGTTGTCGAGCACGCCCTGCTCTTTGAGTGTGCGCACGATCTGACCCACGCCTTCGTCCATGGCCTGCACCATGTCCTGATATACGCGGCGATACTCGTCGTCGGTCATGTTCTCGTCGTTGCGGTAGGGGCAGGCATCGTCGGTGCGCAGAGCCGGGTCGTTGGGACCCTGCATTGGCACATGCACTGCATTTTCAGAAACCATGAGGAAGAATGGCTTTTTCTCCTTCACCGACTCCTTGATAAACTCTACCGAATGTTTGTTTATGAGATAGGTGACATAGCCCGGCTCATCTTCGCGCTTCTTTCCGTTCCACCAGTCAATCTCGTGAATGGTGTTGTAGTGCGACTGGAAGTCGATGTTGCCCATGGTGTAGCCGTGCCACACGTCCCATCCATGGTTCAGCGGGTTGAACTTTATGTCCTGTCCCAAGTGCCATTTTCCTATAATGCCCGTGTGATAGCCTGCATCGCGCAGCAGTCCGGCAAACGACGGGTTGACAGCGGGGTCGAGTCCGTCCATGGGGTCAACCTCCGAATAGATGTGGTTAAGACCCGCACGCTGCGAGTAGCGGCCCGTCATGAGGCACACACGCGATGTAGAACTGAGCGGCGTGGCACGGAAGTTGTCACACACGATGCCGTTGTCGGCAAGATAGTCGATGTTTGGACTGGGAATTTGATTGCCACCATAGGCATGGATTCCAGAGAAGCCCATGTCGTCGGCAAGCACAAACACGATGTTCGGGTGGTTGGGGTCGTTCTGAGCCTGTGTCATGCAACCGATTGACGCAAGCAACGGAATAGTTAAAAGTTTCTTGTCCATAGTAGGAATTGATTTAAATGTTTAAGATAAAAAGTGCTTTCTTTTCTGCTTGCAAAGTTACCTTCTATACATGCAGTCCACTTTCTGCACAATACAAAGTGCTTGCTTTTTCCGTCAGATTTTCTTTCCTTTTCGCCCAAAAATTTTTGTTTTTGCGCAAACGGGCATTATGAAAATGCGTAACTTTGCCATTGCGGTGCAAAAACTGCAAAAATCGCCTTAAACCAACATCAATAACCAACAAACTTATGGGAATGCCCGATGCCGTCAGAAATGTCTACTCACAGTATTTTAGTTTACGTGGCAGAGCCACCAGGTCTGAATACTGGTGGTTTCAACTGTATCTGTATTTAGCTTATATTGCCATTGCCGCTGCCTGCGCGGCAGCATGTGTCGTGTTTAATATTAACGACGGATTTCCGTTTGCACTGATAGGACTGTTTGCCCTGTTCAACATCATTCCGAGTTTTACTGTCCTTGTGCGCCGTCTGCACGATTCGTCAAAATCGGGATGTTGGTTGTTGCTGTTGCTTCTCAGCGGACCGGGAACCATAGTCCTTTTCATCTTCACCCTATTGCCAAGTGAGTTTGACAACAAATACGGGCCTGCCCCATGGCTTTCTGATTTTGAAGAAGATGCGTGACCAACCTTAACCGTTCTGCCTCGGCATAGCACAAAAAATCCCCGTGGATGAATTGACAGTTGTTTCTGCCAATGCATCCACGGGGAAAAACCTTTTATAAGTGTTGTCTTATTTCTTGCCGCCAACAAATTGCAGCAGATACAGGTTGCGGTTTTCTGCTGCGGCGTCATACTCCTCGTGCGAGTTCACATCGAGAATGAGCTGTGTGGGGCGGTCGGTACCGTTTATTGGAGTCCAAGTGGCCAATCCAAGTCCGTTGGGGTTGCCGGTCTTTATGAAGTTGGCGTAGTAGTTGATGAACTGCTCCGACACGGCATAGTCGTCGGGTTGCCAGTCGTAGACGCGGTTGGTGGGCAGATTGCCCATTGCATACTCGATATCGGCCGAGTGCACTGCACCGTTGAACACATCTGACGACGGGGCAGCACTCACCTTGCCGTCGGCCTTCTGCACGCCGCCGGCCAGTCCGGCCACCATTCCCTGCTCGCGCATGGCAGGACGCGGGTGGGCGTAGTAGTAGCGGTAGACTGGCTGCCCCGATGTCTTGGCATGAATATAGCCGAAGAGCCATGTGCCATAGGCAATGAACTGGTCGGAAGCGAAGTCAACGCCCGGCTTGCCCATTACGTCGCCGTCTTTCTCGATGCCATACATGTGCATCACCTCCTGTGCCTTGTCGCCGTAGAGTTGTTCGAATGCCGGGCGTATGCCCTCGACGGTGGGCTGATTGCCGCGCAATACAAACTGCGGGGTCATCTCCATTGAGTTGCGACCTATGAGCAGCGGCACCTTGTGCTGACGGCCGGCTGCATAAGCCTCATCAGGACTTTCGGTGCAGAACAGGCCGTCGATGCAGAGCGGCGGCACACCGTCGGCCGACGTTTTGGCCAACAGTTCGTCGGCACTCATGGCACGCGCCTGCTTTATGTTCTTTATGCCCAGCTTCTTCAGTTTGCTCACTCCGGCAGCCTCGGCCTCTTTCAGTGTGAGGCAAGTCCGTCCGCACTGCGCTCCCGACGATGCCATGGCACGGGCTATCATGCCCTGTGTGAGCGGCGAGGTGAGCTGCACGCTCACCGACATCGAACCTGCCGACTCGCCAACGATGGTTATCTGCTTGGGATCGCCGCCAAAGGCCGCGATGTTTTCATACACCCATTTTATGGCTGCCGCCTGATCCATGTAGCCGTAGTTGCCCGAACCTTTATAGGATGTTTCCTTTGAAAGTTCAGGGTGCGACAGAAAACCGAATATGCCTTCGCGGTAGTTGGCCGTAACGGCCACGATGCCGTGGCGCGAAATAGAGGCTCCGGCATAGCGCGGCTCACTGCCCGACCCTGCGATAAGTCCGCCACCATTGAAATATATCACCACGGGCAGAGCCTCGTGCATAGTCTTGGCCGGTGTCCACACGTTGAGGTAGAGGCAATCTTCGCTCTTCTTCTGTGCCTTGAAATTCATGTCGCCGAAGGGGTTTCCCTGCATCGGGTCGTCGCCAAACTCCTTGGCATCGCGCACTCCCTGCCACGGCGTTACCGGCTGTGGAGCGCGCCATCGGTTGTCGCC
>CAVDJG010000163.1:0-5295 GCA_963609005.1 Acidaminococcaceae bacterium | reverse complement strand
CGATAGCCGACACATAGGATATGACATCATCTTTCTCGTCCCCACTGAACGAGTTTTTCGGATTTTTGAATTCTTTCCATTCACAGCGAGCATCCTCTTGTGGGTACTCACGAAGGAGGTATTTTTGCAGTTCGAATTCGAGCATAGTTTTACTTTTTAGAACGCGAAGATTATACCTTTGCCAGTTTTTATGCAAAATTCTTTCGAGTTTTCACAATAACTTTTGCGTGCTTGTAAGATATTGTGAGTGAGGTTATTCTGCGTTGAGTATCTTCTTTGCTTCCTCATCGGTTTTTGTGAGCTTGTCGCGGCACATCTTTATGAGTTTCTGTGCAGTTTTGAGCTTGTCGCAGAGCGAATCGATGTCAAGTTCGCCGCTTTCCATTCTTTTCACGATGTCGTCGAGTTGTGCCATTGCGGCCTCGTATTTCATTTCTTTTGCCATGGTGTATGTCGTTTTTTCGTTGTGAGTTTCACTGTCGATGTTATTTTTCCTTTCTCTACCAATGTCGTGATTTCGCAGCCAGGGGCAAGCAATTTCGGGTCGTGCACGGCCTTGCCGTTGCATAGCGTTATGCTGTAACCTTTGGCAAGCAGTCTGTCGGGGTCGGCTGCCGCTGCGCGTTGCTCGAGCATGTCGAGCCGGTGGCGTTCGGCGACCATGCGCCGTTGCGTGGCTGCACGCATTGTGTCGGCTGCGCGCTGCAACTGCATGTTTCCGTCGGCCAGCCGTTGCTTGGCGGCTTGGGCCAGTTGTACCGCCAGCCGGTCGATGCGTGCCGCTTCGGCCGTGAGCCTCATGGTGGCAAGCATGGGCACTTTGCTTTCCATGTGCTCAAGCCGTGCCCGGTTGCCGGTCACTATGGCCTCCACGGTGCGGGCCATTGCCGTTTGTGCCTGCGTTATGCGGCGGTCGATCTCCGCCAGGCGGTCGATGAGCAGAGCTGCCGCCGCCGTTGGCGTCTTAACGCTGGTGTTGGCCACCATGTCGAGCACGCTTTGGTCGCGGTCATGGCCTATGCCCGTGATTATGGGCAGGGGAAAGTTGGCCACGTTTTCGGCCAGTGCAAGAGTGTCGAAGCCCGAGAGGTCGCTTGTGGGGCCGCCTCCGCGTATTATCACCACCACGTCGTAGTTTTGTGCTTCGGCGTAGATGGCGTCGAGTGCGGCAATGACGCTCTCTTCAACACCCTCGCCTTGCATCGTTGCCTGAAACAAAGTCACGCTGAAGGCATAGCCTGCCGCGTTGTCGGCAAGCTGTCGGCAGAAGTCGCCGTAGCCCGCCGCGCCCTCGCTCGATATTACCGCCACGCGCTGGGTAAACATGGGCAGTTGCAGTTCGTGCTGCAAGTCGAACACCCCCTCGGCCCGCAACTGTGCAATTATTTCCTGCCGCCGGCGTGCAAGATCGCCCATGGTGTATTCGGGGTTTATGTCGTTCACAATCCACGAAAAACCGTAGGCTTCGTGGAAATTGGCGTGCACGCGCAGCAGCACTTTCATTCCGGCATGCAGCCGTTGCCCCGTTACGCGCTCAAACATTGGTTTTATGAGTGCCCATCGGCTTTGCCAGCATTTGGCTGAGGCCCGTGCTATGGGTGTGTTGGAGCGGCTGTCCTTCTCCACTAGCTCCATAAAGCAGTGGCCGCGCACCTCGCGCGCCTCTGAAAGTTCGGCCTCCACCCAGTATTCGCCGGGCATGGCAATGCTCAATGTCTCAGCCACGAGGTTGTTAAGTTCGTAGAGCGACAAACGCGCTGGCGTGCCGTTTGCATCGTAAAGCCCATCGTCAGGCAAGTAGCCGGTGTCGCGGGCTGAATGTATGGTGCGTTTTAAATCCACTTTTTTCACATTATATATAATATATAGGCGTGTTATAAAAAATCCACGCATTATCAAATTTTATTTTTGACGGGTATGCTCTTTGTGCCTTTTTGTTTTTATCCGGCATCTTTTCTGTCTATAAGGCGAAGTCGATGCGCTGTTTTGAGAGCACGTCGCCATTGCTTACCTTGAACGGCCGCAGCATGGGCCGTGGCTTGCGGCGGGCGAGCAGCACCGCACCGAAAATGTCGTGTGGCACGTCGCACACATACCATCCGTAGCCTACAAGTTCTTTTATCGTGTCTTTAAATACTGTGGGTACGACGGCGAAGTCGGCTTTTCCGTCGCGGCACGCCTCTATCTGGTTGCGCAACATGGCATCGGTAGCTCCCCATTGCGTGGCCCAATATTTGCATGCCGGCATCACGCCAGAGCATACACCTACATTGACGTTGGTGAAATGCACCATGCGTGCATTGGGAATTTGCGCTACGATGCGTTCCATAGCATAGCATTCGTGCCGTGCCTGATTGTCTTGTGTGAAGAAATCGCCTATATTGCGGTGTCGCAAGTCGTGAATGTAGAGGTTTGACAAAGCTAGCACTGCAGCAACGGCAACTGTCGCTGCCACAACCATTTTGCGGCTAGGCCTAAACAGGCTGCACTGTGTGGCCATGCATCCGGCATACATGGCGAATGGGGCGTAAATGGAGTAGTAGTAGCTGCGCGAGTTGATTGAGCAGACGGCAAGAAAGGCAATGTTGCAAAGCAATGCCGTGCGTTTGTGGCGTGGAGTGAGCCTCGCCATGGCAACTGAGCAAATGCCGAACATCGCTAAGGCGTAGATGCCCATTGCCAACGACATCGTGCTCGCAGAGTTTTCCTGCGCCACTTTATTGGCAGTGGTTAGCGGTGTGAGCAGCAGATACTCGTTGATGAAATCGGTCAGGTTGCCTTCGATGGCGAAGCACACGGCAAACGGCAGCAGCATGGCCACGCCTCCGGCCAAAATCAATCCGGCGGCCTGCACCTTCGTTACGCCCGTGTTGCGTGGAATAAGCATCAGTGCAAGAGCTGCAAAAGGCAGCAACATTGCGGTGATGTTGAATTTCAGGAGAAATGTGGCGGCAAGTGCAGCACCGAGAGCTGCCATTAGCCATCGTGTGGCACGCCGGTTGGCCCCCGTTGACAGGCGGCACAAAACATAGATTACAACTGCCACGAAAGGCATGGCAAAGTCTTCGCAGCGAGTTTCGTTGTGCACAATCGGGTTGAGCCCGGCTATTGCCACGAAAAGTGCGGCCGTGAAGGCTTGCCGGCGGTTGTAGGTGAGGGTGAGGGCAGAGCGGAATGACAGCCACAGCGTGACTGTCCATGCCAAGCACGAGAGCCAAAACACGCCCACATAATTGCGTGGCGAGATGAGATAGCCCACGCCGTAGATGAGCCACAAAAGCGGTCCTTTGCTGTCGGAAAAGTCGATGTAGGGCGTGAGTCCGTTCATCCATGCTTTGCCGCACATGAAAAACCACGCCGAGTCGTAGTGGTGGTAGATGTCGTGCAGATAGGAGTCTTTCGACACGATGATCATCACGGCAAACACAAAAGCGAAAAGTGCAGCAATCACTCCTACTTCGGAGCTTGTTGCTGTGGCGGTGGTTGTGGCGTTGTGGCGGTTTTGCATGTATCGGGTCAGTCTAAAAATCCCTGTTGGCGGAGTGCTGCGAGCAGAGTGGCCGACATGGCTTCGTTGTCCTTGCGCGTGTAGCGGCAGTCGGTAAATACTTGTGCCAGAGTCTTCTTTCCATTTTCCTCTACAAAGCGGCGGTTCTCTTCAAGAGCCTCTTTTTCGGCATAGTAACTGTCGATAAGTGCCGGCGTGTAGTCGCGGTAGGTTTCCTCGTGCATTATGGCGCCTACGGGCAGTCGGTCGGTGAGCGGCGGGTTCTCGTCGGGCCATCCCATCGTTATCGTGGCTACAGGCATCACGAGGCGTGGCAGTTGCAGCACATCGATGATGGTTTGCGGCATATATACAGTGGTGCCGAGAAAGCAACATCCCAAACCCTCGTCTTCGGCAAGGTTGCAGAATGTCTGGCAGAACAGCAGGGCATCGGTTGCTGCATTGATGAACGACAGAAAGTTGGCGAATCCCGGAGCCGCCTCGCGGTTTTCGGCCCATGCCGTGGTGCGGCGCGTGTCGGCACAGAAAGTGAGCACCACGGGCGCGCCTTCAATCATGGGTTGGTTGAAGTGAGCCGGTGCAAGCTTGTGTTTCATGGCTGCATCGCGTGTCACCACAACGCTGTATAGCTGCAGGTTGCCCATTGTCTGTGTGCGTGTAGCCTCGGTTATGAGGCGGTTGAGCAAATCGGCCGGCACTTCGCGCCGTGCATATTTGCGTATGCTTCTTCGTGTGTTGATTGTTTTCATTTTCGGATGACTTTTTATATGGGCAAAGGTAATGAATTTATGCCGAACGCAAAACAGCGTAAGTTTGATTTTTGCCAAATATCGACACAATGTTTCATATATGTGGAATTATTGTTGTAGCTTTGCATACGGATAACATGCAGGAATGTAACGTGTGGCCTACTGCTTTCTGTAGCCCTGGATTTTTGCATGGAAAAGAAATCAAGAAAACAAGATGGACAATTTAAAGACCTATTCTTATGACGAGGCCTATAAGGCCACGCTAAAATATTTCGACGGTGACGAACTCGCAGCAAGGGTGTGGGTGAACAAGTATGCCATGAAAGACGGATTGGGAAACATATACGAATGTTCGCCCGAACAGATGCACCGCCGCATAGCGCGTGAACTGGCCCGTGTGGAAAGCAAATACAGCAATCCGCTCGGCGAGCAGGAAATATTCGACCTGCTCGACCATTTCCGCTACATTGTTCCTGCCGGAAGTCCGATGACGGGCATTGGCAACAGTCATCAGGTGGCCTCGTTGAGCAACTGCTTTGTGATTGGTCTTGACGGCAACGCCGACTCCTACGGTGCCATAATGCGCATCGACGAGGAACAGGTGCAGCTCATGAAGCGGCGAGGAGGCGTGGGACACGACATGTCGCAGATACGCCCGAAGGGCACGCCGGTTAACAATTCGGCACTCACATCAACCGGTCTTGTGCCGTTTATGGAGCGTTTCAGCAACTCCACACGCGAGGTGGCGCAAGACGGAAGACGCGGCGCGCTCATGCTCTCGGTGAGCATTAAGCATCCCGACAGCGAGGCTTTCATCGACGCCAAAATGACCGAGGGCAAAGTTACCGGTGCAAATGTGTCGGTGAAGATCGACGACGAGTTCATGCAGGCCGCCATCGACGACAAGCCCTACACGCAGCAGTTCCCGATAGAGGGCGACAACCCTATGGTGAGCAAGCAGGTGTCGGCGCGGCAGTTGTGGCGCAAGATTGTGCACAACGCATGGAAAAGCGCCGAGCCGGGCGTGCTTTTCTGGGA
>CAVDJG010000162.1:0-5297 GCA_963609005.1 Acidaminococcaceae bacterium | reverse complement strand
ACTGTGCTGCCGCAACATACAGAATGTACACAAGTCCCCAACTGTCGTTGATGAATAATAATGGATAGTACATGGCAACAAGAAGTGTTGCCAAAAGGCAAAGCCGAAAGCGGAAGTTCTTGTTGAAGAATAATTTTATCTTTTCTAAAACACTGTATACTAATACATTACAGCATTTACCCCCCCCTAATTTGTTTTAAATTTGTCTTGTTGTTTATTCCTTTTGTTTTCATAATTGTTTTATGATGATTGGCCTAATGCAAATGCGGCAACGACAGCAAAACGCCGTTGCCGCATTTGCAAAAGTCAAAGTCTTGTCACCGATTTCACGCCCTTCACAGTGCGAAGCTTCTTCAACAGGGCTTCCAGTTTCGACGTGTCTTCAAGCTGCACCACGAGATTTCCGCTGAAAAGTCCGTCGTGGCTGTCGATGTTTATCGACCTCATTACGATTTTCTCTTCCTTTGATATCACGCTCGTTATGTTGTTGACGATGCCAATGTCGTCGTTGCCCACCACACGGAGCGTTATGGAATATTGCGACGCACCCTTTCCGCTCCATTTAGCCTTCACTATGCGGTAGCCGAAACGTTTGCGCAGTTCGGGAGCATTAGGGCAATTGACGTGGTGAATCTTTATGCCGCCGCTCACCGTCACGAAGCCGAACACCGGGTCGCCGTAGATAGGATGGCAACATTTGGCCAATGTATAGTCGAGCCCTTTCAGATTGCGGTCGATCACGAGCACGTCGTCGCTGCCACGCACTGCCTCGTCATCGGGCAGCTCATAGCTGAATTCCTCGGCCGAACGCACGTTGGCCACAGCATGTTGCTTTTGTTCGCGGTCGCGCTCCTCCACATATTTCTCTATCACGTCGTTGGCATCAAGCTTCTCGTCGGTGAGCTGCTTGTAGAAGTCAGACGTTTCCTTGAAGCCGAGTTTCTTAATGAGATGCGACATGACGCTCTCTTCCATCTCAATCTTGCGGTTCTTGAACTTGCGCGCAAGCATTTCCTTGGCATACACCGACACCTTCACCTGCGTTTCCTTCAAGGCAAGCCTTATCTTGGCGCGTGCCCTTGCCGTCTGCACGATGTTAAGCCAGTCTTGCTTCGGGGTCTGGTTGCTTTGGGTTATGATTTCCACCTGGTCGCCAGATCGCAACGCCTCGCGTATTGAGACATTCTTGCCGTTTATGCGCCCGCCTACACATTTGTTGCCCACACCCGAGTGTATGTGATAGGCAAAATCGAGTATTGTCGCACCCTTGGGAAATTTCAGAAGGTCGCCCTTTGGCGTGAAAACAAACACCTCATCCTCATACAAGTCCATCTTAAACTGGTCCATGAGCTGCATGTCGTCGCCGGTTTCGAGAGCCGTGCGTATGTTGCCGAGCCACTCGTCGAGCCCGCTCTCGCCCTTGATGCCCTTGTAGCGCCAGTGTGCAGCAAGTCCGCGCTCGGCTATTTCGTCCATGCGTTCGGTGCGTATCTGCACCTCCACCCACTTGTTCTCGGGCCCGAGCACTGTGATGTGCAAGCTCTCATAGCCGTTAGACTTGGGCACCGATAGCCAGTCGCGCAAGCGTTTCGGGTTGGGCTGATACATGTCGGTAACGAGCGAATAGGCTTGCCAGCAAAGCATTTTCTCCTTGTCGGCCGGCGAATCGATGATTATTCGTATGGCGAAGAGGTCGTAGATGCCCTCGAAGCCGCACTTCTGCTTCTTCATCTTCTGCCATATTGAATGGATGCTCTTGGTGCGCCCCTTGACGTGGCACTTTATGCCGAGGTCGTCGAGTTTCTGCTTTATAGGCTGAATGAACCGCTCGATGTAGGCATCGCGCGATTTCTTGGTGGCGTTGAGCTTTTCCTTAATCATGTAATAGGCATCGTGCTCGAGATATTTCAAGCTGAGGTCTTCAAGCTCGCTTTTAAGTTTGTAAAGTCCAAGTTTGTGGGCAAGCGGAGCATAAAGGTAGCTTGCCTCCTCGGCCACGCGGCGGCGTGCCTCGTCGTTGCCGGTGTCTCTTATGCGCCGCATGAGGTTGACACGGTCGGCAATCATTATGAGAATTACGCGCATGTCCTCGGCAAACGAGAGCAAGAGGTTTCTGAAATTCTCGCTCTCGATAATCGGAGTTCGGGTGTAAAGTTCGTGTATGCGCACAAGACCATGTATGATATTGGCAATGCCATCGCCGTAACGCTCACGCGCAGTGTCGAGCGTGAGCCTGCCCCCGATTACACTGTTGTAAAGAAGTATGGCTATCACGCATTCGCGCTTCATGCCTATTTCCTCAACTTCGAGCTGGGCAGTCTGCATACTGAGCAGTATAGGATTAAGTCCGAACACATCGCGGCTTATGCTCCCCTGCTTCAGTTCGGTCTCTATTTGCGCTTTAAGGTTCTTCTCATCGTTTGGCAACAGCGTGCCGTCAACTGCCTTTTTAAGGCTCGCGGCAAGCTGCATGAATTCTTTCTTCTCTTCAATGGTGAATATCAACTTTTCCTCCATAATCCACACACGTTAGGTTAAATTATAAGGCAAAGTTACAAAAAAATGTCCTCACCGTTTCGCGATTAATGAAAAAGTAGTTATATTTGTAACTAATTACCGATAATCATCTAAAAACTACAAATACTATGTTGTCTGAACAAGATTTAAAGCAAATCTCTGAAAAGAACATCACGAGCGAACAGGTGGAACACCAGCTCGCGCAATTCAAGCAAGGCTTTCCGTTTCTGAAAATCGTTTCGGCCGCAGCCGTAGGGCAAGGCGTAGCCGCCCCCGGCGAGAAAGAGCGCGAGGCATATATCGAGGAATGGAAGAAATATGTGGGCGAGGGACACGATGTCGTGAAATTCGTTCCGGCAAGCGGTGCAGCAAGCCGCATGTTCAAAAATCTATTTGCTTTTCTCGATGCTCCTTACGATGAGCCGTCAACCGATTTCGAGAAGGCATTCTTCAACGGTCTACCCAAATTTGCATTCCGCAAAGCCCTCTGCGCAAAATGCAAGGAAAACGACGGCAAGAGTGCATGCAAACTGAAAGAGGCCAACGAATACAAGGAGATTGTGGCCAATCTGCTCGGTGAGAAAGGGCTCGGCTACGGACAGTTGCCAAAGGGCATGCTTCTTTTCCACGACTATCCCGACGGACCGCGCACTCCTATGGAAGAACATCTCGTTGAAGCTGCGCTCTATGCAAGTTCAAACGGCGTGGCCAACATCCATTTCACCGTGTCGCACGACCACCTTGCGCTATTCAAGGCCAAAGTAGAGGAAAAGAAAGACTACTACGAAAAGAAATTCGGCATCAGCTTCAACGTTTCGTTCTCCGAGCAGAAGCCAAGCACCGACACCATTGCCGTGAACGCCGACAACACTCCGTTCCGCAATGACGACGGTTCGCTGCTTTTCCGTCCGGGCGGACACGGGGCTCTCATAGAAAACCTCAACGACATCGACGCCGACGTGGTGTTCATAAAGAACATCGACAACGTTGTGCCCGACCGTCTCAAAGACACTACCGTTGTCTACAAACAACTCATCGGCGGAATGCTCGTTTCCATTCAGAAACGCGTGAAGGCATGTCTCGAGCTGCTCGACTCGGGCGAGTACACACATGAGCAGTTGACCAAAATGGCAAGCTTCCTCGAAAACGAGTTGTGCTGCCACCGCCAAGATATAGATGCACTCGACGACAACGCACTCGCTGCATATCTGCACAAAAAGCTCAACCGGCCGATACGCGTGTGCGGCGTTGTGAGAAACGTGGGCGAGCCCGGCGGCGGCCCGTTCGTATGTTACAATCAGGACGGAACTACAAGTCTGCAGATTCTTGAATCGAGCCAAATAGACAAGAACAACGCCGAATATGTAAAGATGTTTGAAGAAGGCACACACTTCAATCCCGTTGACCTCGTGTGCGCAGTGAAAGACTACAAGGGCAACCGCTTCAACCTGCCTGAATATGTTGACAAGACAACCGGATTTATCAGTTCGAAGAGCAAGGGCGGGAAAGAACTCAAGGCCCTCGAATTGCCGGGACTGTGGAACGGAGCCATGAGCGACTGGGTTACTGTGTTTGTAGAAGTGCCCATAGAAACATTCAACCCAGTGAAGACAGTGAACGACCTTCTGCGCGAACAGCACCAACCGGAATGACGGTGCACGCGAAGAATATCTATATCCGTATATAATTAAGGTGTAGGCACAGCCATTACGGCATCAAGCCAAGACTGTGCCTATACCGTATTTTCTGCCATTGCAACGCAACACAATATGGCAGCGATAAACCACGGCCACCCGATCGGCAAAAGCCGAAAAGCGAAGCCATGAAAAACAAACCTTTTGGACACAAACACAGGCAGCCCATGCGCGGAACAGCAATGTTAAGTTCGCATTAAAACATTGTTAAACCCCTATAAAAAAAAATGGCCGCCAGTTGCTCAGTTCAGATTATTTAGTAACTTTGCAATAATAAAATCCATGTCGGATTATGACAATAGTAATAGCGGCCATACTACTAATAGGCTATCTACTAATAGCTACTGAAAGATACACAAACATCAACAAGGCAGCCGTAGCAATATTCGTAGGCACCTTGGGTTGGATTTTGTATGTCTGCTATGGTTCCGACTTTGTCACAAGCCAACATCTGACCGATTTTTCAACTTTCCTTAACGGCATCGGCGCATCAAGCAGTTTGGTGAAGCAGTTCATCGCCCGCGACGTTTTCTTGAAATATGTAGGGAAAGCATCCGAAATAGTATTGTTTTTACTTGCCACGACTACAATCGTCGAGATATTGCAAAACAACGGTTGTTTCGATTTTCTCACACGAATGTTGCGCACCCGCAACAGCAGAAAATTGCTGTGGGTGCTTTCGGCTACCACCTTTGTTATATCGGCAAACCTCGACAATCTCACCACAACCGTGATGATGCTCACCGTGATGCACGCCGTGGTGGCCAACCAACGGCAACGGTTGGTTTTGGGATGCGCCGTTGTGGTGTCGGCAAACTGCGGCGGAGCACTCACCGTAATAGGCGACCCAACCGGACTTGTGCTTTGGAACACGGGGGCAGTAACGGCTTCAAACTTTTCGGCATCGCTTGCAATACCGTGTCTCGTGGCATGGCTCGTTCCAGTGGCGGCACTCGGACAGATGATGCCGGGACGCATTGAAACAGTGTGGGCAACACCACCCTACCAAGGCGACGACACCGTACTTAAAGTGTGGCAACGCACGCTTATGCTCTTTGTGGGCATAGGCGGTCTGTGGTTCATACC